>DASZUX010000358.1:0-5894 GCA_035547455.1 Chitinophagaceae bacterium | reverse complement strand
AACACGAACGTGGACTTTTATTTACTGATGAAGCAGGTAATTGGCGCATAACCATTACCGGAGAGATATATAAACGCATAAAGCCCGTACCTGCCGGCCTGGAACGGATTTTTAAAAATGCAAGTTTTGCGTTTGAAATGATAATGGACGCATTACCTGAACTTAAAGAGGTGGATTTTGTTGATACAGGGCTGAAATGGAAATAAGAAACATTTTTTCAAATTTTCTCATTAGATAGTTTTGAGCCAGGGGCGTAATGTTTGTTTAATTTTTTACCCGCCTTAAAACCCGGCACAATTTACCGCGCCATTATATTTGCATTTTGCTTTTACCAGGTTACCTGCTGCGCAACATGGCTAAGAAATACTTGCGCCGGCAGGTTTTAAATTTCTCCATTAACCGGTTCTCCCTTGTTATGCCTTACAACAGGCGGGGCTTTTATTGCCCGGGGCAACCCTGCAAGCACTTATTTTACTGATGCGGGCATTATACTTTCCATCTTTAAATCCGTGGCGGATGAATGGGTGCTGTCCGCGGATATAACCAGGTGAATTTTAAATTGCTTACTCCAATATTTGTCTTCCCCCTAAAATTTAATTCTGCCAAAATGCGGACACCCCCCCTGTTTTTATATATAGATTATAAATACCTATATTATGAGCTACAGATTACAGCCTGCGGATGTGCAGGCAAAATGGGAGGAATACCGCTACCGTTGTGATAATAACATAGCCACGGTGCGCTACCGCGATAAATTGGTGCAGGTACCCAAACCCATTATTTACACCTTAGAGGGGTTTTGCCTGTTTTTAGACCTTAGCGAGGAGGAACTTACCCGGTTTGAAAACAATAAAAACTACAAGGCCTGTTTTAAAAAAATACGCTACCAGGTAATGTGCCGTAAAATGGCGGCGCTGGTAAACGGTGAAGGCAATGCCCGCGCCCTTATTTTTGACCTGAAGGTAAACCACGGCATAGACCCCAAACAGGCAAGAGAGGAAACGGACTGGAAGATAACCCTAAACCTTAACCATGATGCAGGGCCTGACCCTGCGGTGGTGATTAATACCAATGAGCAGGAAGAGGAAAACGCGGAGGAAGAAGATGCAGGCGCTGTAAATGAAGAACCCAGCGAAGAAAGCGGTGAGCTATACGAAGCGGCCGCAGCAGGAAGAATACCCGTAAACGGAACAGAACAAAGTAAACAGGAAATAAAAGAAGAAAAAGGCAGCCCGCCATTACCGCTGCAGTTAAAAACGGGTTTTTATAGTATATGGTAGTAACCGAATGCAGTAAAAAAAGAGCAGTTCTTTGAAATATTTGATTGAAAATAAATGACTTGCGTGTTTTGGCATTCCTCCCCTGCCTACGTGGTTTCCCCCTTGTGCCGTAACACCAGCAACATAAAAAAGGTGAAGCATTTTCATCCTTCACCTTTACTACGGGAAATATCACCCGCTTGTTAAATGTCGCTTGTACAGCAACAATCATTATGCTGAAAAGTTACGACCAATTTCAGCCAAAAAACAAGTTTAGTTTCGCACACCGGTTTGTGTATTAAATGTGCAGTTTTTCTTTCCTGGCCAGCAACTCATCTACGGTTTCACGATACATGTCATCGGGTACGCAGGCATCAACCGGGCATACAGAAGCACATTGCGGCTCTTCGTGAAATCACTGGCAGTCAGTGCATTTGCCCGGCACAATGTAATATAAAGTTGTACTTATGGGTGCGTTACGTGTACCGGCATCAACCTTTGTGCCATCCTGCAAGGTAACCAAACCTGCCAGGCTGGTACCATCCGCATACGCCCATTCCTCACCCGCTCATAAATTGCGTTGCCTGGGCATTCCGGCAGGCACGTATTACACACTATGCATTCGCCGTTAATAAATAATTCCTCAAAAATGATTTTATAAACTAAACGTGCAGCTTTTCTTTTTTGGCCAGCAGTTCATCTACTGTTTCGCGGTACATTTCGTCGGGTACGCAGCAGTCAACGGGGCAAACGGCAGCGCATTGCGGTTCTTCGTGAAAACCCTGGCATTCGGTACATTTGTTTGGAGTAATGTAGTAAGTATCAACCGATACAGGCGCAAATTTGTCACTTGCATCAACCACCGTGCCGTCCATTAGGGTAACCGGCCCTTTTACAGTAGTGCCGTCAGCAAATGACCACTCCACACCACCTTCATAAATAGCGTTATTGGGGCATTCAGGCTCGCAAGCCCCGCAGTTTATACATTCTTCTGTTATTTTAATCGCCATACAAACAATTTAAAGTTTTTAGTTTCAAGTTTACAGGTTTTAGTGCGGCTTGTTAAATATACCGGGCACAGAAAGTACCAACCGGCTTTCATTTAAAAACTTGCCGCTACTTTTGCCGTGTAAAAATAACGCCGAAACAATGAACTTACAACAGCGAATTGATTTATTGGTAAAATTGGGTAACTACTTAGCAAGCGGAGATGGAGAATTAGAATTTATAAAAAAGGAGGCCGGAAGGCAAAATGGCTGGTTTACCCCTGCATTTACCGGCATAGCACTGCAAAATACAGCAAACAATTTTTTACAACAGCCTTTGCTGGAAGAATGGGCAGCACAATACCATATACCGGCACATAATAACAGCCCGAAAAAGGTGGGTATTGTAATGGCAGGAAATATTCCCGCTGTCGGGTTTCACGACCTGCTGTGTGTTTTTGCATGGGGACACAAAGCGGTGGTAAAGCTGTCGTCTAAAGACAGCGTTTTGATTACGCATTTTGTAAACAAGATGGCGGAGTGGAATGAAGCGGTTAAACAACTTATTTTCTTCGCCGATAACCTTAAAAGCTGTGATGCTTATATAGCCACCGGCAGCAATAACACCGCACGGTATTTTGACTATTATTTTGGAAAATACCCCAATATAATAAGAAAAAACCGCACATCAGTAGCTGTACTTGATGGCACAGAGAATATGGAAGAACTAAGCCTGCTTGCAGATGATATTCAATTATATTTTGGCTTAGGCTGCCGCAACATAACAAAACTATATGTACCGGCAGGATATGATTTTATACCGTTGCTGGATGCTTTAAAAAAGTATAGCTATTTTACCGACCTGCACAAATACAAAAATAACTTTGATTACCACCTGGCATTGCTGATAATGAATAACAAATACTATATGAGTAATGAAAGCGTAATACTGACCGAAAACATATCACCCTTTTCGCCGGTAAGCCAGGTACACTACGAGTTTTTTGCAGCTAAGGGCGAATTACAAAAAGGCCTTGAAGACAATACAGATATACAATGCATAGCAGGGCATGGTTACATGCCTTTTGGCAGGGTACAATCACCAGCATTAACAGATTATGCAGACGGTATAGATACAATGCAGTTCCTGGCAACATTATAATATAAATATTTTTTTATATCTGTAAAAAGCTTTAACGCAATTTGCCGTTCATCCATACAGGTGACATTTTTGCCGAAAGAAATGTTACATAAGTGGCAGCGTATATGTAAATTTGCCATACTCTACGACAAGCTTCGTCAAACATTTGTTAAATGAAAACTTTTAACTATTTTACGTTTAAAGCGCTTTGTTCCTTTGCAGAGAAAGGGCATGTATTTTGACACATGTATCGCAGATTGTTTGAATTAAAAAATTTTTAGTGCAATGAAACTTAAAAACATTTTTTTGGTAGTGCTTATTAGTGCTTCAACTGCTTTGTTGAGTATATGGGGCTACACAAAATGGATGCAGCACCAGTATGCAGGCGTACAGGAACCAGGAAAACTACCGGTAAATTATGCCGGCTTTTTTGACAAAAATAATAACGCCGGGCCGGTTGATTTTTCGGCGGCGGCAACATCAGCGGCACCAGCGGTGGTACATATTAAAACACGTACCAAGCAAAGGCAGGTAAGCAATAACCTTCCCAAGCAAAGAAATCCTTTTTCTGATTTCTTTGGCGATTCCGACCCGTTCTCTGACTTTTTTAACGGTCCCAGGGTAATACCCGAGCAACGTGCCAGTGGCAGCGGCGTCATCATCAGCAGCGATGGCTATATTGTTACCAACAACCACGTAATTAACGGGGCTGACGAGATTAATGTTACACTTACCAACCGCAAATCATACAAAGCATCTGTTATTGGCGCAGACCCGAACAGCGACCTTGCAGTGATAAAAATTGATGCGTCTAACCTGCCTTACCTTGTATATGGCAACAGCGACGATACCAAGCTGGGCCAATGGGTACTGGCAGTAGGTTACCCGCTTAATCTTGATGTTACCATAACTGCCGGTATCATCAGTGCAAAAGCCCGTTCCATTGGTATAAATAAAGGTGACCGCCCCATTGAATCATTCATTCAAACTGATGCTGCGGTTAACCCCGGCAACAGTGGCGGTGCATTGATAAACACAAACGGGGAACTGATAGGCATTAATTCAGCTATCGCTTCACCCACAGGTTCTTATGCGGGTTACTCTTATGCAATACCAGTGAATATTGTAAAAAAGATTGTAAATGACCTGCTGAAATTTGGCGCAGTACAGCGCGCTTATATTGGTATTACCTACCCGCAGGAAGATTTGCCAGATGAAGCGAAAATTAAATATGGCATCAAAGACGGCGATGGGGTTTTTGTTACAGGTGTAGCTGCTGACGGCGCTGCAAAGGATGCAGGGATACAGAAAGGGGACTTTATTACTAAGATAAACGGCGTAGGTGTTGCTACCGGGCCGGAACTACAGGAACAGGTAGCGCGTTATAAACCCGGTGATAAAATAACACTGTCCTATGTACGCAACGGTAAAGAAGCCACAGTAAACCTTACTTTGAAAAATAAGGCAGGCAATTACAGCGTAGTTAAAACAGAAACTGCATTAGACAAACTAGGCAACAGCGAACTGGTAACCCTTGATGCAGCTACCGCTAAAAAGAATGACCTGAGCGGCGGTGTGCTTGTAAAAAAATTGGGTACCGGTATTTTAAAGAATACACGCATGCAGGAAGGATTTGTGATAACCAGTGTTGATGGGCAGGCTGTTAATAACCTTGATGACCTGAAAGCAGCCCTTGCAAATGCACAGGGTACTGTAAGACTTGAGGGTGTGTACCCGGGTTATGAAGGCACCTATGGTTACCCGCTTAATTTAGATGACGACAGTAATAGTAACAGCGGCGGAGACCAGTAAAAGCAAAGCAAGTTTATTAATTTGTATAGCAGAAAGTGAAAAGAGAGGCGCAACCGGCTGGTTGCGCCTCTTAATTGTATATGCAGAAATTATAAAATAAGGTATTACTTACCCGCGATGCCCTGTACCCGGTTTTGATCCTGTTTAGCCATAGCTATAATTTGCTGCATCTGTTTTTCCATGCCCTGCGGGCTGCCGTCGAGAAATATTACATTGCCCCTGCCCACTTCGGCAAAGTTTTTAATAGCCTCTGTCCACATGCTGAACAGTATAACATTTGTATCAAGGTTTGCTTGCTTCATTTGCTCCGCAGCGTGGCTCATACCGCGTGCCACTTCTTCTCTAAAGAGCGCTACGCCCTGCCCGCGCAGGCGTGCAGCTTCTTTTTCAGCCTCTGCTGAAATTTTAATAGCGTTGCCTTCTGCCTCTGCGGCCTTGGTCTTGGTAATCAGCAGGGCCTGCCCTTCATTTTCGGCAGCAGCTTTAAGGTTATTGCTGGCCACTACTTTACTCATGCTGTCCATTACAGCCTGGTCAAACGTAATATCGTTTACCTGCAGGTCCTGTAAATGATAACCCCATTCTTCAAGAGTGTGGTCAATCTGTTCCTTTACATACTCAACAATATCCTTTCTCAGCAACAGTATTTCAGCCTGCTTTTTAGTAGCCACAAATGCGCGTATTGAACCCTCTACC
>DASZUX010000357.1:0-1974 GCA_035547455.1 Chitinophagaceae bacterium | reverse complement strand
AAAGAAATAAATATGGATGTGCAGGATGTTGATTATATACGACTGTTAGTGCGACGGGGCAGGGGGGGAAGCGCCAGGTTTATTTTGCATACCAAACAAAACAAAAAGGTTACTATTTTACACATTCCGCTTGTATGGCTTAATGACAGGCATACAACCCTTATTGCTGAAACATTGCAGCAGTTGACAGGTGCTGAAATAAAAAGAGCTTGATTAACCACCAGTATATTACACTTATGAGAAAAATTATGATTGCCTGCGTTTTAACATTAGTTGGCCGGCAGGTAATGGCACAGGGCAAACCTATTTCAGGATTTACCCCTGTTTCAGCAAAAACAGAGTTTACTACGGAGCAGCAGTTTGATGCCAATTTAAGCGCCGAAAATATTGGCAATACTATTAAAGAGCTTTCTTCCAGGCCGCACAACCTGGGTTCACAAGGCAGTAAAGCGGTTGCAGAGAATATACTGACCCGCCTTAAAAGTTATGGTTTTGATGCGCACATAGAAATCTTTAATGTGCTTTTCCCTACACCAAAAACACGTGTGCTGGAAATGACGTCGCCCACGATGTATAAAGCTTTATTGAAAGAGCCTGCATTGAAAGAAGATGCTACCTCGGGGCAGGACGGCCAGTTACCTACCTATAACGCATGGAGCGCTGACGGCGACGTAACAGGGCAGCTTGTTTTTGTAAACTATGGCCTTCCTGACGATTATGAGGAACTGGCTAAAATGGGTATTGACGTAAAAGGGAAGATTGTAATTGCAAAATATGGCAGAAGCTGGCGCGGCATTAAGCCTAAAGTGGCGTATGAACATGGCGCGATAGGCTGCATTATCTATTCAGACCCGCATGACGATGGTTATACAACCGGTGACGTTTACCCAAAAGGTGCTTTTAAAAATGAATATGGTGTACAAAGGGGCTCTGTTATGGACATGGTAATTTACCCGGGCGACCCTTTAACACCTGGTGTGGGTGCCACAGAAGATGCAAAAAGGCTGGAGCGGGCAGATGCGCAAACTATTTTGAAAATACCGGTACTGCCCATAAGCTACCACGACGCACAGCCCCTGCTGGCAGCCCTTGATGGGCCGGTTGCTCCTGCAGGCTGGGCAGGCTCATTACCTATTACATACCATGTGGGGCCCGGTAAGGCGACCGTACATTTAAAGCTGGAGTTTAACTGGGCAATGGTGCCCTGTTATGATGTAATTGGTATGATAAAAGGGGCCGAATTTCCTGATGAATGGGTTGTGCGTGGCAATCATCATGATGCCTGGGTAAATGGCGCCGGTGACCCAATAAGTGGCCAGGCGGCTTTGCTGGAAGAGGCAAAATCAATCGGGCAGCTTGTGAAAAATGGCTGGAAACCTAAGCGTACCCTGGTGTATTGTGCCTGGGATGGGGAGGAGCCAGCCCTGCTTGGCTCTACTGAATGGGCAGAGCAACATGCTGGCGAACTGCAGCAAAAATGCGTTGTATATATTAATTCAGATGGTAACGGCCGCGGGTTTTTAGGTGCAGGCGGTTCTCACGCCTTAACAGGTATGATGGATGAAGTGGCAAAAACCGTTATTGACCCGCAAACTGGGGTGTCGGTTTTTGAAAGGGGCAAGGCGGCTGAGGCTGTGAATGCAGGTTCTGCTGCTGCCAAAAAAGGATCGCTTAACAAAAAAGGCCTTGAACTGGGCGCCCTTGGCTCTGGCTCTGATTTTTCACCCTTCCTCCAGCATCTTGGTGTACCTTCTTTAGATATTGGTTATGGTGGAGAGGATCCCGGCGGAGAATATCATTCCATCTATGATTCTTATGATGATTATTCAAGATTCAAAGACCCAGGCTTTCATTATGGTGTAGCACTGTCGCAAACGGCAGGCCGGGCAGCCCTGCGTATGGCCGATGCGGATATATTGCCTTTTAATTTTAAAGACCTGTATATAAAAGTAGATAACTATGTAGGGGAATTAA
>DASZUX010000356.1:0-7863 GCA_035547455.1 Chitinophagaceae bacterium | reverse complement strand
TTTTCGGCATCTATAGCTTTATTCTGATCATTTCAATTTTAAAAGCTTTCTTGTTTTACATAGTTATCAGGCTAATGCACAAAATGGATTTGTTAAAACCCTTCAACACGTTTGTTTCGAGACAGATTTCACTAATTAGTTATTACACCCTTTCTATAGGACTGTTGAGTTACATTGCCAGGCAGTTAGTTAAAAGTTTAATGCATCACGGTTTTGTTCCCGACAGCTTAAATCAATTTTGGGCAGACAGTCAAGCATTCATTTTGATGGGGGCTGTAATATATGTCATTGCGACTATTTTTAAAAAAGGCGTAGATATTCAAAACGAAAACGATCTAACAGTTTAAGTTATGCCGATAATAGTAAACCTTGATGTAATGATGGCGAAAAGAAAAATGTCGTTAAACGAACTCTCAGAAAAAGTCGGTTTAACCCTATCTAATCTTTCCATACTTAAAACAGGTAAGGCAAAAGCCATACGCTTTAGCACGCTGGAAACGATTTGTAAAGTGCTGGATTGCCAGCCCGCCGATATACTGGAATATAAAAGGGAAGAATAATGTTATTGCTTCGCTTTGCTTCGCTTTGCTTCGCTTTGCTATACGGTCTGTTGCCCGGTTGCTTGTTAAAGTTGCCATTAGCCTTGGCTGGGAAGCAGAATAATAGCCGGGCGGGTATATAACATAACAAGTTGGCGATGATTAACCCCCATATACTCCGGCAATATATTCATTCGCTTTGCTCAAATGCGTTCCCCCTCTCCACCGGGAGAGGGCAACAGTACGTAAGGCTGCTTTTTTGGTACGGTTATTGACAAGTTGCGGGTGTAAACAAAACACAACCGCAAAAACTGCTGAAATATGTTTAATTTTTTAAAAGCACGATGGTTTGATGTTGGCCTTGTAATAGCATTCGTAACTATAAAAGGCATCTGGATGCATGCCACAAAAATGAGTTATGCCTCCCTTGCCCTGTGGATGGGTTTTGCAGCCCTGCTGCTGCACCATGCAGAAGAGTATCACTGGCCGGGCAACTTTCCGGAGTGGGCGCACCGCATATTATTCAGGAACGACCCGCAAAGGCGCTACATGTTTACTGTAAACGCAAGCTTTTTTACCAATGTGTGTGTTGAGTGGGTTACGTTTATACTGGCGGCAGCCCTGGTAAACGTTGCGTTATGGCTTGGCATAGCAACTATGTTGTTTTGCTTCGGCAATTTTATAAAGCACGCTGTATATTATAATATAAAAGCCAGAAGCCGCTATAACCCGGGGATGTTAACAGCCGTATTTTTTTTACTGCCGGTGTCACTGTTCTTTTTTATAAACGTTATCAGGCATAACACAGCAAGCCTGTGGGACTGGGTAATAGGCATACCGCTCGGCATATTTTTTACCCTTGTAAGTTCTGTTAAGCTTATGGAGTGGTTGCAGCGCGCTAAAGAAAAAAAGATATCGGTAGTGCCGCTTGTCTAAAAAATCACGTAACTGTATTTTCAGGCTTTGCCTTTTTATAAAACAACAGCCAGTACAAGAAAGTGCTGGCTGTTGTTTTATTTGTCTGTTTGTAACAAACAATTACTGCTACGGTTGCCTGTGCAATCGTACACATACTCCGTTATCACCATTAACAATCCTGGTTAATGGTTTTTTGCAGGGCGGTTTTTAATAATAACATAAGCCATTACTACCCCTGCCACTACGGGTATTAAACAAGCGTAAAAAATTGCCATAATAAAGGTTTTAAATGTTTAAAAATAATGGTGCGTAAACAACCTAATCCCTCTATGTGCAGCGGTTTTTTATCGGACAGGATTTTCTGTAGATGTAAGGTCAGCCGGGCCATTTAACCCAAATCAATCATTTTACCGGGGTAACGGACATACCCTTTTCACAGGTGGTAGCAAGGTACTGAATATGATACAAAAAAGCAAATTTTTCACCTCCTTGTTTTTGCGTTTTAGCTATGATTTTTATCATACAGGTTAACGCCGCAAAATAGATAAGGTTACAGCAAAATGCAACAATTAATTACACCCCGTAATCTCCTGTGGCCGGGGGTGATGAATGCTGCCGGTTTCCGGGGGTTTGAAAGATTGCTTTTCTGAATTGCCCGGTGACCGGTTACTCAACGACTTTCTCTATCTTGCGCCCATGAAACCAGCCTATATTATTGATGCTGTGCGCACACCTATTGGCCGTTATGGCGGCAAGCTGAGCAGTATAAGGCCCGATGACCTGCTGGCCTATGTTATACGCGCGGTTATGGCCCGTAACGAAACCATTGACGCGGGCGCTATTGAAGATGTTATTGCCGGCGATGCAAACCAGGCCGGTGAAGATAACCGTAATGTTGCGCGTATGGCGGCATTAATTGCGGGGTTGCCTGTAAGCGTTGCAGGCAATACGGTAAACAGGTTGTGTGCCAGCGGTTTGCAGGCAGTAATGGATGCCGCACGTGCCATTATGTGTAACGAGGGTATGCTGTACATTGCAGCAGGGGTGGAGAGCATGACACGCGCCCCCTTTGTAATGCCAAAGGCAGAAGGCGCTTTTGCGCGTAAACCGGAGGTATATGATACCACTATTGGCTGGCGGCTTACCAATCCTTTTCTTGCCCGGCAATATTACCCTTACAGCATGGGTGAAACGGCTGAAAATGTTGCAAAGGAATGGAATATTACGCGTGAACAACAGGACGCTTTTGCACTTGCATCCCAGGAAAAATATTTTGCAGCCCTTGCGGCAGACAAATGGGCGGAAGAAATAGTAGCGGTTGAAATGGTAAACGACCGGCTGATAAGCTGGTTTAGTGTTGATGAGCACCCCCGGCAAACATCGCTTGAAAAGCTGGCGGGTTTAAAACCGGCTTTTGCAAAGGATGGCACCGTTACCGCAGGCAACAGCAGCGGCATTAATGACGGGGCGGCAGCAGTACTGCTGGCCAGCGAGGAGGCCGTAAAACAATTTAACCTGCAGCCGGTAGCACGCGTGGTAAGCATGGCCGTTGCCGGCGTTGACCCTGCCATAATGGGCATGGGGCCTTACCCCGCCGGTATGAAGGCCCTGCAGCGGGCCGGGCTTACTGTTAATGATATGGATTTGGTGGAACTGAACGAGGCTTTTGCCAGCCAAAGCCTTGCCTGTATAAAAGAACTGGAGCTTGACCCGGCTAAAGTAAATGTAAACGGCGGCGCTATTGCTTTAGGGCACCCGCTGGGCTGCACCGGCACCCGTATTACTACTACTTTAATGCACGAAATGCGCAGGCGCCAGGGCCGCTACGGGCTGGCTGCAATGTGCGTAGGGGTTGGGCAGGGCGCAGCAATTGTGTTTGAAGGGATGAATTAAGGTAAATGAAAAAGCTGGGAAAGGTGTGCTGTAGCCTAAGTGGCAGCCTCTTATGCCTGGGGGGTAACCTTATTTACCGCTTTAATACCGTTTATATGTCATTGGCGTTGTATAACGGTCGCTTCACCTTTTCGGCCCCTGTAATAAAAAAATTTTTCTTTCTCTTTTTCTTCAGTAATTTTTCGTCAAAATCAAAAACCTCGTAAACAATATGAAAAAGCTGTCTTTACTTTTCGCGTCGCTTTTGCTTATATCATCTGCAGTATTCGCAAAGCCCAGGCACACTGTTACAGACTCCACACAGTATGCCGATTATTATGGCAAGTATAAATTTGATGCCGGCAGCCCGGTTGATGAGGCTGAAATATTATGGAAGGACAGCATGCTTATCATCTCCACCTCAATGGGCGATGCTACACTGGATATGCTGGGTGTTGACAGCTTTCACATGAGCTATGAAGACGGTATCATAACCTTTAAACGCACTGATGACAAAAAAGTAAAAAGTCTGCATATAAGTGTATCAGGTACTGAACTTGATGCCGCCCGCGAAGAAGCCGCTGCTGCAACCACATTTATACGCAAAGAAGATTTGCTGGAAAACAAAAAGGCCGTTACAGTAAAATAAGATACTGTACACATATCATAAAAAATAATCCCGCATTTGGTGCGGGATTATTTTTTATACCGTGTTGTTATTGAAGAAGCCGCTAAAAAGCAATACTTTTTAAAGCAGCCTGCTCAATTGTTTCCTGTGTGCCGTTCTTTAAATTTTTAAGCGTGCATGTGCCATCTGCTAACTCGCTGCTGCCAATTATTACCGCGTAGAGGATATTCTTTTTGTCGGCATACTTAAACTGTTTGTCAAACTTTGCAGGCTCGGGGTATATTTCGCAGCGTATGCCGCCGGCACGCAGTTGCTGCATAAGCATAAAAGCAGTTTTGCTTTCGGCTTCGCCCAAGTTAAAAAACAATACCTGTGTACCCACTTGTACATCCACGGGAAACAGTTGCAGTTCTTCCATCACATCGTAAATCCTGTCAACGCCAAAACTAATGCCCACACCGGGCAGGTTGGGTACGCCAAACAGGCCGGTAAGGTCATCATAACGGCCGCCGCCGCCAATACTGCCCATTTGCACGCCGTTGGCTTTTATTTCCAGTATAGTTCCTGTATAATAGTTAAGGCCGCGTGCCAGGGTAAAATCAAAGCTAAGGTTGGTAAGGCCGCCTTCAGTGGTGCAATAGTTGTAAACGTAACGCAGTTCTTCAATTCCTTTTTTGCCGGTTTCAATGCCGCCCAGCAGTGCATCAAGCTCCACCAGCTTTTCCTCGTTGCTGTCTTTTTCAATAGACAGGTAAGTGGCTATAGTGGCTACCTGTTCCCCATTAAGCCCGCGTTGCGCCAGTTCTTCTTTTACTTTCTCAATACCAATTTTATCTAATTTATCAATGGCAACAGTTATATCCGTCATTTTATCAGCGCCGCCGCACAGCTCCGCCAGTGCTGCCAGTACTTTACGGTTGTTTATTTTTATGGTTACATCTATACCCAGTTTTTTAAAAACGGTGGCATAAATATTTACAAGTTCCACTTCGTTTAGCAGGCTGTTGCTGCCCACCACATCTGCGTCACACTGGTAAAACTCGCGGTAACGGCCTTTTTGCGGGCGGTCGGCACGCCAAACAGGCTGTACCTGGTAACGTTTAAAAGGCAGTGTTAACTGGCCGCTGTTCATGGCCACGTAACGGGCAAAGGGTATGGTCAAATCGTATCGCAAAGCCCTTTCTGTAATACCCTCCGCATTTTTCCCTTCCAGCACTTTTTCAAAATCTTCTCTTGCTTTGGCATGTTTCTTCGGCTCATCCAGCCCGTTATTAAGAATTTTAAAAATCAGTTTATCACCTTCTTCACCATACTTCCCCATTAGCGTATCAAGGTTTTCCATTGCCGGGGTTTCCAGCGGCTGAAAGCCGTACACTTCAAATACACCCCGTATGGTATTAAATATAAAATTGCGTTTGCGCACTATTTCCGCGCTAAAATCTCTTGTGCCTTGTGGTAAGCTTGCTTTTACTTTTGCCATATATACTCCGGCCTTCCCAATTCCCTCTGTCAGAAGGGCCTGGTTGCAGCGCCTGTTTTTAATTAAGCTTTTTAAATGGTTGTTATTTAACAGCTATAATACTGCATATTCCTGTTCGTCATGCAGCAATTCATTAACCAGTCTTTACGGGCATTACTTTAGCTAACAACACTTTCAACAATTACATCGCATGCCTTGTCCAGCATATCAAACACCTCAACAAAATCAGCTTCGTCGCCATACCAAGGGTCGGGTACTTCCCTGTCTTCGCCGGGGTAAAGTTCATTTAGTATTAGCGCCACTTTGTTTTCATCCCAAAGGTGCCCGGCTGCTCTTTTAATGTCGGCATAGTTCTCCCGGTCCATTGCATAAATGCGGTCATATTTTAACATGTCTTCTTTTACAAACCTGCTGCCGCGCTGGTGGCTTATATCTATGCCCTTTACGCGGGCCACTTTTTGCGACAACCTGTGCGGGGGCTCTCCAATATGATAATTTGATGTGCCTGCACTATCTACCTGCCAGTCAAGTCCTGCCATATTTACCTTATGCTGCAATATGCCTTCTGCCAGCGGGCTGCGGCAAATGTTGCCAAGGCAAACCATTAAAATTTTCATGCCGGCAAAGATAGCGCGCAATGCTTATTAAAACTTGCAGGTTTGTACTTGGTGGGTTATTATGGTAATGCTGCTTTTACCGTAATTACCTTGCATATTTTGCTGCAAATGTTAATTTTTGTTGTGTTTTTTCTTATAGAATCGTTAAAATGTGCGTCTCCATTTAATAATAGCTATGGAAATGCCGGTAATACTGCATCTTATAATAAGACGCCGTAAGTATGCGCTGGCTCCCTTCAACTGCGTGTATTGTAATGTGAAAAGAGTTGCATAAACCGTTGCTTGTCAATAATAATAAACTGGTTTGGTAGTATTTGGGTTGTAGTGGTTGCAGTAGCAGGCCGGGGTGTTTTTTGCAATTTTATAAGGCATTTTAAAGCGGTAAACAAAGCAGGGTGTGTTAAGGCTGCTTGTTTTTTTTAACCAATGCAGCGTAATTTGGCGCAGTTTGTCAAAAAGAATAGAGGTGAAACGGTTGCTTCAGGTATGCTGGCAGGGGTTGCAACTGTATTTTTAATTAGTATAAAATGGCGGACGGCAATCAATAAAAAAAATAAGTATATTGCCAGCCTCATATTTCAACAGGTACTACAACATGGAGAATAGTTACAGGAACAACCAGCGTAAAGGGTACGTGCAAATGCGGTCCGTTGCTGATTTTACAATGGCTGCCCTGATATTAATAATAGGAATTTTAATGACATTTGGCGACAAACTTGGCATACCTGCGTTAACAGAATTGATGCAGTCTAAAGACCCTGTGTTACGGTATTCATTAGGCGGGCTTTGTTTTTTGTATGGCGGCTTCAGGCTGTACAGGGCTTTTAAAAAGGATTATTAACCTTGTTGAAATGAAGAGGATAAAAAATACGCGGGTATTTGTATTGTTGCTTTATGCGGCCATTGCTGTAATGGCCTGTAACAACCAGCCGCAGGGTTATACAATGACGGATACGCCTACAAAGGGCACAATATATATAAGTGTTGATGAAAGCTTTAAGCCGGTAATAAGCCAGCAGATTAAAGTATATGAGTCAACATACCCCCAAACACATATTATTGCTACGTACGAGTCGGAAGCTGACTGTTTCAGGGATTTGCAGAAAGACAGTACCAGGATGATTATTGTGGCAAGGGGGCTAACTGAAGAAGAAAGCAGCTTTTACAAAGCCAAATTATCCTACAAACCTGATTTTGACGTTCTTGCTTACGATGCGGTTGATGTTATTGTAAACGCCGCCTCAAAAGACACTGTGTTTACGTTAAAACAATTGCAGAATATGCTGAACGGTACCGATACTGCAAAAGATGTGGTGCTTGACGGTAAAAACGCTACCAGCACGGTGCGCTACCTGCTTGATTCTGTAGTAAAAGGCAAGGCTTTTGGCAGCAACGTAAAAGCAGCACCTAACAGCCAGGGCGTAGTTGATTTTGTAGCACGTAACGCGCATGCCATTGGCTTTGTTGGTTCAAGCTGGGTGGGTAACGACCAGGACCCCGACCAGTTAAAGTATGCTGACAAATTAACGCTTGCTATTTTGGAATGTAAAAATAAGCCGGGTTATTTTGCAAGGCCTGCGCAGGCAAGTATAATGTACGGGCAATACCCGCTGGTACGGCCGGTGTATTATATTTTGAAAGAAAATTTTGTGGGGCTGGGCAGGGCTTTTAAAACATTTATGATGCAGGAACGCGGGCAGTTGATTTTCAGGAGGAGTTTGCTGGCCCCTGCGGTGATGAATTTTAACGTACGGTCAGGAAATTTAGAAAAAAATTAGACTATAGCCGCTAAACAAAAGTTGTATTGTC
>DASZUX010000355.1:0-3639 GCA_035547455.1 Chitinophagaceae bacterium | reverse complement strand
AGGATGCTGAAAGAAAGATCAGGGTTTTTTATATGGTCGTAAAAACTGCCCCGCGTTTTATAGCCGGCACGCCGGGCTATTTGCATAACGCTTAAATCAGTTTCGGCGGCTACCTTGGCCAGAATCTCACCGCGATGTATAGTTTTTTTCTTTACTGACACAAGTTGTAAAGAAATAAACATTAATGTGTAAATACTACATGCTTTTTGTGTATAAATTTATTTTCTTTATTGTATTTTTATGTACAATAAATGTATATTTACAAAATATTTTTAAATAAAGAAAAGCAAATACACTTACTGTAATAATTTTGCGATTCTTCATGAAATAATTTGAAGCATTCGCTTTAAGTCCTGTATTAGAAAACTGGCAATTTTCTTCGGCCGCAGGATGATAAGTGAAAGCTCACGTCCTTGGGGCGTGGGCTCACTTATACGTGGCCGGGTATGCCAGTACCTCTAATACGGTAAGTTGAGTTCCATGCTCTTTTTATTGGCGCTTAACTTACTGCACAGACATACAAAACAATAGCGCCATGCCACAGGAACCCGACATATACCAGCAACTGCTGCAAAAAGGTTTCTCTAAAAAAGATATACATGCTGTATTGCATAAGTGTATAATGCTGCAAATAGAAGAGGAGAAACAAAAAGCAGCAGCATATAAAAAAACTCTGCCCAACGCCAGTACAAATCTTTTCTATAAGGCTAATCATTACTTAAAAAACCTTACCGGTAACGCTCTCTCGTTCCTTAAGTCTCAATTCGCTAAAAAACCAAAAAACCCGGTCTAGTATTTTCCTGCTATCAGCTAACGGATAATAGCTAAAAGCTCACTTCTCACATTTCACTTCTCACCAATTAACTCAATGCAATGAACTTCAAATTCTGCATGGCAGCTATACTATTGCTGTTACTGCAACAAAAGCTATACGCGCAACACACCTGCACCGGCACTGTGTTCGATAAAATGAATATGCCGGTTGCATCTGCTACCGTAAACTTACAACACTCCGGTATTTACACCTTAACAGATAGTGTCGGTAACTTTAGTATCATCCTGAACAAACAAACAGACACACTCTTAATAAGTCATGTGGGTTATAAGCCGGTATTAATCGCCGCAGGCAAAGCAAAAAAGCCATTAATTATAATACTTACAGATGAAGTAAACCCTTTAAATGAAGTGGTTGTTATCGGCTACGGTACAACCACCCGTAAATTAAATACAGGCAGTACCGCTAATATTACCGCTGATGAAATAGAAAAGCAACCGGTCGCTAACCCATTGGCAGCAATGGCAGGAAGAATACCGGGCTTAACAGTAACGCAAAACAATGGCGTGCCGGGTTCTTTTTATCATGTACTGGTACGTGGTCAAAGTTCCCTTACCCAGGGTTCCGAGCCTTTATTTGTAATAGATGGTGTGCCTTATGCACCCAATAACACACCCGCAAACCAGCTAAGTTCTGCTGCAGCAAGTTTTGCGGGTGGCGGCTTAAGCCCCTTTAATAGTATTAACCCCGCAGATATAGAAAGTATTGATGTTTTAAAAGATGCAGATGCTACGGCTATCTATGGCAGCCGCGGTGCCAACGGCGTAATTCTTATAACTACCAAAAAAGGCAGTGCCGGAAAAACGGCATTCACCGCAAACGTATACACAGGCATTAGTACGGTAACCCGTACGATGTCACTGCTCAATACGCAGCAGTATCTGCAAATGCGGCACGAGGCTTTCGCAAATGATAGTGTTGTGCCTGCTATATATAATGCACCCGACTTACTGGTTTGGGATACCACGAGATATACCGATTTTAAAAAGCTGCTTATTGGCGGTACAGCACACACCACTGATGTACAGGCAGCACTAACCGGCGGCAACAACAACACACAATTTTTGATCAGCGGTACCTGTCACAAAGAAACTACGGTCTATCCCGGCCACCTGGCTGATAACAGGGGTGCAGTAAATCTTAACCTTAATCATACAAGCGCTGATCAAAAATTAACGGTAACAGTGAGCGCAATGTATAGTGCCGATAAAAACGCAATCAATGCAACCGATCTTACACGTTACATCAATTTGGCACCGGATGCACCGCAATTGTACGACAGCACAGGTAAGCTTAACTGGCAGCAGGGGGGCGTTGTATTTTACAATCCGCTGTCTTACCTCTACGAAACCTATACCGCCCAAACAGATAACCTGTTAAGCAATCTTGCGCTTACATACCGTGTGTTACCGCATTTTACTGTAAAGGTGAGTATGGGCTATAATACATATACACTCACAGAAACAAGCACCATACCCATTGCTGCTCAAAACCCGGCTTATAACCCTAAAGGCTATGCGGCGTTTGCCGGTAACAACTTTAAAACCTGGATTGTAGAGCCGCAGGCAACATACAGCAATACTTTCGGCAAGTACAGGATAGATCTTCTTGCCGGTGGTACATGGCAAAAAACCATCAATAATTACACTTCACTTTCTGCTGATGGTTACAGCAACGATGCGTTATTGGGTTCAATAGGAGCCGCAAGCACGATAACAGTGGATGGCAACGATGCTTCTGATTACCGTTACCAGGCCGTTTTCGGACGTATCACAATTAACCGCGCCGGTAAATATATTCTCAACTTTTCAGGCAGAAGGGATGGATCAAGCAGGTTTGGACCCGGCAGACAATACGCGGGTTTTGGTGCGGCAGGTGCTGCATGGATTTTCAGTACAGCGCCTTTCATCCGCACTGCACTTCCGTTTTTAAGTTATGGTAAATTAAGGGCAAGCTATGGTACTACAGGCAATGACCAGATTGGAGACTATCAGTATCTTGACACATGGAGTTCTTCTTACTATACTTACCAACATACACATGGTCTATACCCCACCAGGCTTTTTAATGCAAATTATGGCTGGGAAGTAAATCGTAAAGCAGATGCTGCTGTAGAGCTTGGCTTTTTCCAGGATCGTATTTTACTTATCGCAGATTATTATATCAACAGAAGCAGCAATGCTTTAATACAATACCAGCTACCCTTGCAAACGGGCTTTGCCAGCGTATTAAAGAATTTTTCTGCTACCGTACAAAACTCCGGTCTTGAAGTTTCCCTGACATCTAAAAATATCACGGGCAAAAATTTTAGTTGGAGCACCAGCTTAAATCTTACCCTACCGCGCAACAAGCTTATTGCATTCCCGGGGCTTGCGGCCTCTGCATACGCAAACAGATATGTGGTGGGTAAGTCCATCAACTTAATAAAAGGGTATGGGTTTTTAGGCGTCAATCCTCAAACAGGCGTGTTTGAATTTAACGACGTGAATAAGGATGGTAAGCTCGATGCAAATGATCTTATGTTATTGGGCGACCTGGATCCAAAATACTACGGTGGTTTCTTAAACATCATTAGTTGTAAAGGCTTCGAAGCGGAAGTATTTTTTGAGTTTAGAAAACAAACAGGTAAAAATTTTCTTTCCTCTGTATATAATCCTTATGGCTATCCGCCGGGTGCAATGGGTAACCAGCCGGTTGAGGTATTGCAGCGCTGGCAAACATCGGGCGATGTAACACCTGTCCAAAAATTCAGTACAACTTACGGCACAACTGCTTATACTGCCTTAAATTATTTAGGAAGTTCG
>DASZUX010000354.1:0-27304 GCA_035547455.1 Chitinophagaceae bacterium | reverse complement strand
TTTACCGGCCGCCGCCAGAAAATTATTGATGCGGCCATGCTCCTTAAGCATGCGGAGTATATAAGGAATGGTTACGTCGGCATTTATTTCCATTTTGGGCCGCCAGAAATTATCCGTTACATGTACCTGCGTGAATGACACAGGCTGAATGGGATAATCTTTCTTTTGAGCAAAGGCGCTTACAGTGCCCATCAAAATAATTGTCAAAAATACATTTCTCATGTATCGCAAATTTGAGAGGCAAGTTAGCGGATTTTACGGAAAAGGAGAAAGTATAAAAAGCAGTTCAATTTACAAGTGCAAAAATTGACTTTTTATATTCTTTCCCCGCACCGGGCTTTATTTATAGTCTTGCCCCGTAACCGTTTATCATCCTGCATTACAGCAATTTCTTTAACACATTGCAACAGGGTATTTGCACTGGGTGCTGAATTTCCATGTTTAGAAATGAAAAATTCGGCTTCGGCAATTTATACACGTTCCGGGTACAGCTATTACTCAATTTAGTTGTCAATGTTAATAATATCCAAAAAAGTTAACTGCTCATTAAATCTTTCATAATGCAGAAAATGAGTTTGTAATCATCTAAAACAATCTAAACTTAAATGTATGAAAAGAAATGTACTATTACTTTTCTTAGGGATGTTGTTTGCCTGTGCCTTACATGCGCAAACACGCCTGGTGAATGGCAGGGTTACAGAAAAAAGCGGCGAGGCTGTACCTTTTGCCACCATTGCCGTAAAAGGCATTAAAAGCAGCGTGGTTGCAGGGGCTGACGGGGCCTTTAGTATACACGCAAAAACAGGAGACATAATTGTTGTTACAGCGGTTGGCTTCCAGGATGCGGAAGCAACTGTAGGCAGCAGCAACGAAATAAGTGTTATACTTACAAGAACAGCCAACACTTTAAATGATGTGGTAGTTACTACGGCGCTTGGCATACAAAGGCAGGCCAGAGAGCTTGGTTACTCAACCACCAAAGTTACAGGCAACGACCTTACACAGGCTAAGGTAACCAACGTGGCTACAGGGCTTGCAGGCAAGGTATCTGGTTTACAGGTTAGCCTTATTAACAACGGCGTTAAGCCGGATGTACGCGTAACCCTGCGCGGCAACAGGTCAATATTAGGTAATAACCAGGCATTGCTGGTGGTGGATGATATACAGTTGCCCATAAGCTATCTTGCTAATATAAACCCTGATGATGTAGATAATGTTACCATCTTAAAAGGCGCTTCAGCTTCTGCGCTTTACGGTTCTGCCGCATCAAACGGGGTTATGATTGTTACAACCAAAAAAGGCACACGCGGCAGGCCCCAAATACGGTTCAGCTCAACGGAAAGCATTGAATCCGTTTCTTATGAACCGGAATTTCAAAATGAGTTTGGCCAGTTTGGCGGAGAGCCTTCTAATTTTCCTGGTGTTGTGCCAATGGCAAGCAACCCCTACATAGTGTATGTGCCGTATGAAAATCAAAACTACGGGCCGCGGTTTAATGGCCAAATGGTGCCGCTGGGCGCGCCCATACGTGTGTATAATGCCGATGGCAGTTACACTATAAAGCAGGATTCAATACGGTATTCCGCAAAACCAGGTGCAAAAAAAGACTTCTTTGATAAGGGTCTTACATCGCAGAATGAGATTTCATATTCTGCGGGTGATGAAAAAAGCAGGTTTTATCTTTCGTTCCAGGATGTAAATACGAAAAGTGTTGTACCGGGCGATAAAAGCCGCAGGGATGCAGTTAAAATTAGCGGCACAAGAGAAAGCGGTATTTTTTCAGCAGAATATAACCTTGGTTATACCATTACACATTCCAACACAACACCGGGCACCGGGGTGCCTTTTAATTACGGCACTATTGACCCTCTTAAAGTTTTTACAGGTTACGCAGGCGGTGGAAGCTATTTTCAAAACAGGCCGCTTTACTGGACTATTATAAATCAACCGGCCGATGTTGATTTAAGAGATTATAAAAACTGGCGGACAGACCCTTTTGCATCGCCTGACGGTTATTTTAACGCATATTACGGTAACCCCTGGTGGCAAATTGACCAGACAAGGCTTGATGAAAAAACAATTAATATACTGGGCAGCCTGTCCTTAACATTAAAGCCCACTACATGGCTTACATTAAACTACAGGGCGTCAATAGCAAGGGATGATTACAGTAACAAATTTACACAGGCAGGATATACTTTTGCAGACTGGGCAATTGCTGACACCCTGCAGTCTGGCAACATACCAAGCAGTGTAAATAAATTTCCCCCGGCAGAAGGTGATGCCAATAGCTACAACCAAATATTAACAAGCAATTTTCTTGCCTCTGCACGCAAAAGCTTTGGCGATTTTGATATAACCCTTGTTGGTGGTACACAGCTTATTGACAACCGTTCCCACGCGTTGGCTACAGCAGCCGGTGCGCTTGTAATACCTG
The DNA here is from genome assembly GCA_035547455.1 of Chitinophagaceae bacterium. Lineage (GTDB taxonomy): Bacteria > Bacteroidota > Bacteroidia > Chitinophagales > Chitinophagaceae > JABDFW01. The sequence continues at coordinate 24,867 of DASZUX010000354.1, read as the reverse complement.
ATTTTTATAACATTAGCAACCGTGTAGGCAATCCCTTTGTTTTTGAGTATGACGATCACACGCGGTTGATGGGTATTTATGGCGACCTTACTATTGGGTACAAACGCTTCCTGTTCCTGCATGGCTCATTACGAAACGACTGGAACTCGCTGTTATCTGAAAAAAACCGGTCGTACCTGTACCCTTCCATAGACGCGGCATTTATATTTACCGATGCTGTTAAAGCCCTTAAAGACAGCAGGGTATTAAACTACGGCAAACTAAGAGTAGCACACAGCCAAACAGCCCAGGTAAGCGTATTTCCGTATTCGCTTGAAAACACGTTTAACCCCGGCGGCGGTTTCCCGTTTGGCAGCACAGCAGGCTATACCCTTAACAACAGGTTTAATAACCCTGACATAAAACCAGAAGTAAGTATTGACGATGAAATAGGCCTTGAACTTAGCTTTTTAAATAACAGGCTTAATTTTTCAGCCGCATGGTACAACACCAACACCAAAGACCAGACAATACCCATCTCAACATCTCAAACAACCGGTTATACTTCTACATTTGTAAACTCAGGGGTAATACAAAACACAGGTATAGAGCTTGATTTAAAGTACACCGTACTAAACAACAGCAACGGCGTAAAATGGGATGTAGGTATAAATTATGCCTGCAATAAAAACACTGTAAAATCGCTGGGTTTTGGCCTGCCCGATATTACAATACCTAACCCCTTTGCTAATATAAACCAGGTACCCACCAGTATAGCTGCGGCAGTGGGCCTGCCCTACTCCCAGGTAAAGACACTGGATTGGCAGAGAGACCCGGAGGGAAGAATTATAGTTGACAGAAATACCGGGCTGCCAACGCTGGACCCTAAACAAAAACTGTTTGGCACTACCAACCCGCCTACCAAAATAGGTATTACAACTACCATAAGCTATAAAGGCTTTACGCTTAATGCCGTGGCAGACGGCAGGTTTGGCGCAGTAATTATGAACGGCATTGGCCCTGCCCTTGACTTTACAGGTGTTTCCGCTTATTCCGCATCATCCGGCAGGCAACCGTTCATCATTCCCAATTCTGTTTATCTTGACGGGAATAAGTACGTACCTAATACCAATATTAATACAGGTAACCCCAATGCAGGGGCACAATCATTCTGGGCCAATGTTTGGAACACAGCCGGCAGCAACTATGTTAACAGTGCCGATTTCTGGAAGCTGAGAGAACTGTCATTAACCTACACGTTCAACAGGCAAACGCTGTCGCATTTAAAATTTGTAAATGCGCTCAGCATTGGGCTTGTGGGCAGGAACCTTATTATGATTAAAGCTAAGGACAATATTTGGAGCGACCCCGAATTCAGCAATACCAACGGCAATGCAGTAGGTAATACAGACCTTAACCAACTGCCGCCTACAAGGTTTTACGGCGCAACCCTTTCTGTTACTTTCTAAACTAAAAATTATGACACGAAAATATTTGATAATAGCCCTTGCGGCGGTAACAACCACCCTGGGCAGTTGTAAAAAAAGCTTTTTCGATATTAATCATAATCCTAACAACGCTACTGATGCAAGCCCGGAGCTTGTGCTGCCTACAGCGCTTACCAACTCAGCAAACCAACAGGTAATAGGGCAAATATCGCAGGGCTACGGCACGGCATACATCAACTGGCAGGGATGGCTGGGTTATTGGGCGCCAAGCGGCAGCTACGCCATTAATGCCAGCGATGTTGCCTCTTATAAATTAACCACCACTTTTGGAGATTTTGGAATATGGCAGCCCAACTATGACAACCTGGAAGATTACGAGTACACAGAGAAAAATGCAAATGCGCAAGGCAAACCCTTTTACGAAGGGGTAGCCAAAATAATGAAGGCGCTTATTTTTCAACAGTTGGTTGACTGCTATGGCAATGTACCTTATACCGATGCATTAAAAGGCACTGCAGCCATTTTACCAAAATATGATAAAGGAAGCGATATATACGATTCAATTGTTGACCAGGTAAACAGCGCTGTTGAATTGCTTAAGCGGTCTGATGCAGTAGCAGCGGCCAACAGCGATGTAGTTTTTGACGGTGATGCGGCAAAGTGGATACAATTTGCCAATACGCTTAAATTAAGAATATTGATTCGCGAAAGCGAAGTAAGCGGCAGGGAAGCATATATTAAAAGCGAAATAGCTAAAACAACAGGCAACGGGTTTGGCTTTTTAACTGAAGATGCGTCTGCCAACCCGGGCTATGCTAATAATGCCGGCCAGCAAAGCCCTGTATATGGCTTTTTTGTAACACTTACAGGGTTGCCTACCAGCGGCGGTACAGGCGATTACTGGCGCGCCGCACAGTATTCATTAAACTTCCTCAGCAACCATAACGATCCCCGCCTTTCAAGGCTGTATGCAAAGGTTAACGGCCAATATACAGGCACTATCCTGGGTTCAACCTCAAATCCCACCAGCAGTAATTCCTCTCCTGTCGGCCCGGGCATATTACAATCTGCCAGCCAGCCGGCAGTGCTCATTAGTGCGGCCGAAAGCTATTTTTTACAGGCAGAAGCCAATATAAGGGGATGGTTAGGTACGGCAGCAGATGCCATAACAAATTTTGACGCCGGGGTGCAGGCAAGCTTTGATTACCTGGGCGCCGGGGACGCCACTGCTTATTACAACCAGGCAGGAGACAAGAATACCAGCATAACAGCATGCACCACGTTTAATGAAAAACTGGCCTGTATAATACGACAAAAATGGGTAGCGATGAACAGTATAACACCGCTTGAATCGTGGGATGATTACCGCAGGCTGCACCTGCCGGCTGATATACCATTGTCTGTATCGCCTTACAGCCAGGGGGCTATACCTATAAGACTGCAATACCCCAACAGCGAGTATCAAACCAATGCAGCCAATGTAAATGCCGAAGGTACCATTGACAGCCAGAAAACAAAAGTGTTCTGGATGCCATAGTTCATACAATAACCTTATTAAAAAAATTACAAATGAAACACAGTAGCCTATATAAAAAATATGCCTTGTTTGCAATTACAGGTGGTATGCTGTTGCTTACCTCGTGTATAAAAAATTACCGGGATGGTGAACCGCAGTTTAATAACCTTCAGCCTGTTGTGCTGATACCTGAAGGAGGGTTAGCTGCTTTTGGCTCCCAGGCGCTGAATTACCCGCCGGATGATGAAGCAGACACCTTTTACTTCCGCATCAACTATGCAGCCACCAATGTTGCGCCCGCAGATGAAAAAGTAACATTAAGTGTTGACAAAACTGCGCTTGATGCTTATAATGGCAGCAGTGCAGTACAATATATAATGTTTCCAACAGGTATATATTCATTCACCAGTACTGAAGTTACCATCAAAGCCGGTCAGAGTTATTCAGACCCTATACCGGTAGTACTGCACCCCAATAAAGTTGACCCTACGCAAAACCTAATGCTGCCCATCAGTATTACAGCAGCGCCATCCAACACAGTAATCAGCGGCAACTTTGGCACCTTATACCTGCACTTTATCGGCAACCCGGTGGCAGGCACTTATAACGGCAGCGGGGCTCGGTACAATTACAGCGGTGCCATATCATACAGCTACCCGGGGCCATATCCCACACCTGTAAGTACGCTTGACCTTGGCCCATATTACCCAAAGGTGCTTGCTCCTGATGACCCGCATACAATTGAGGTGCCGTATGTAAACCTTGGCAACCCCTATAACCTGGTTGTTACTATGGATGACGATTTGAATATAGTTAGCGTGGAGCCAAACAGCACACTTGCAGGTATTTTGTCCAACTTTTCAGTGTACCTGGCAACGTACGACAAAAACACTAAAACATTTCATTTTATAACACATTACAATAACGGCGACGCTGGCACGGGTGATGACCGGATAGCCGATGAAACACTTACCAAACAATAAAAAACAACTGGTGATAGCAAAAAAGCGCATAAGTTATTGTGCGCTTTTTTGTTGCTGTTCACCGCCAAATGCGCACTTGCAAAATAATGAGTACCGTTATGCCCGGTAATACGTTACTGCCTTTTTATATTTATAGCAAATACCATTTATATGTTCACGCGCAGAACATTTGTAAAACAGTTAGGCCTCGGCGCAGCCGGCGCCGGTATGTTATCATCCCTGCGGGTTGTGGGGCAGGCAGCCAGTAACGGCCTTAACCTGCTGCCACGCAGTACCCCTGAAGCGCAGGGTGTTTCTTCTGAAAGCATCAGCAAATTTTTGGATGCCATCAAAACAATCGGGCAGGAGTTTCACAGCCTTATGATTATACGGCATGGCCACGTAATTGCCGAAGGCTGGTGGCAGCCATATTCCTTTGAACACCGCCAGCAGTTATATTCCATGAGTAAAAGCTTTACCGGCACAGCCATAGGGTATGCAGTAGCCGAAGGACTTATTACTACAGATGACCAGGTAATTTCATTTTTTAAAGATGAAAGGCCGGCAGAAATAAGCGACAACCTGGCGAAGTTGAAAATAAAACACCTGCTCAGCATGTCAGTAGGGCACGCAAAAGATTCAATAATGATTATTGAAAAATCCCCGGCAGGTACTCCATGGGCAAAAACATTTTTAAGCCTGCCTGTAGTGTTTGAACCCGGCAGCCAGTTTATGTACAACTCCGGCGCAAGCTTTATGCTGAGCGCTATTGTTAAAAAGGTTACAGGCAAAACGGCACATGAATATTTAAAGTCAAGACTATACGAGCCGCTGATGATTGAAGGCGCTACATGGACTGAAAACCCCGATGGCGTTAATATGGGCGCATCCCACTTACGCATACGCACTGAAGACATTGCCAAGTTTGGACAGCTTTACCTGCAAAAAGGTACATGGAAGGGCAAGCAGGTATTAAGCAGGGATTGGGTTGAAACCGCATCAGCCAAACATATTGAGAATGGCAAAAATGACAGTTCGTGGGGATATGGATATGGTTACCAGTTTTGGTTAAACCCGCCCGGCGGTTTCAGGGCTGATGGTGCTTTTGGCCAGTACAGTATGATATTGCCCGAAGAAGATGCAGTAGTTGGAATTACCAGCGAAAGCATCAGCACTAAAGATACGATGCAGATAGTGTGGGATATATTAGTGCCTGCTATGAAAAATGCATCGCCCCTGCCTAAAGACCGTTTGCGTACAAACCTGCTGCAACAACAGCTTGCTTCGCTGGCTTATGTTCCGCCGGCATTAATGACAACATCTGCCTTTGAAACAAAAATTGCGGGGAAAGAATACATGCTTGAGGACAATCCCTTCAACGCAAAATCGGTTTCCTTCAATTTTAAAAATGGCAATTGCATTTTTACGTTAGCAACAACAGGCAAGCCGGGTATTATAATTACGCACGGCAATAGTAAATGGATTAGAGAGGGAAACCTGAAACCAGAACCACATTCATTATTCTCGCTAAGACGGATTGATTTTGACTCCATTGTTGCAGCGAGTTACACATGGGCAGATGAAAAAACGCTCCAGCTTGACTGGCGCTTTATTGAAACTGTGCATGGCGACAGGGTAACCTGTTTATTTGACGGGGATACTGTAACATTAAAATTTTTGTTTAGCGTAAACCGCCTTCAAAAAAAACCAGATGACCGGGCTGATATTAAGGGGCATGTAAATACTTAGGCAACCTACTGCATCATCATCAGTGCCGCCATTGTTTCAATGCCGTTCCACAAATTTAACATCCGTATATTTTCATTTTCAGCATGCTGGTTATTATCATGGTTGGCAATGGAAACGGTTATTGTTTTAGCATGCAAATATTTTTCAATTACATACAGTGGCAGAGAGCCGCCCATGGTAGGCTGCAGTACTACCTTTTCAGCAGTAGTGCTTTGTACAGCCCTTATAACATTTTGCGCTATGGGTAAATCCATACTTGTGCGCTGTGCATTATACCCGTCATCGCCGGCAACAATTTTAATAAGCCTGCCATATTGTTTTCTTTCGTCATCAGCAGGGTCATGATCAATCACGGTATAACCCTTTTGCTTTATATAAGCAATCACTTTTTGCTGCTGCCGTTGCCAGTCGTTACCAGGTACCAACCGCAGGTCAAGCACCGCCGATGCTGTTGCAGGTATAACATTGCTGGCCATTTTACCAATGTTAGCGCTTTGCATACCGTTAATATTAAGCGATGGCAGGTTAATTGCTGCTGTCAAATTTTTTCCTTTCATTTCGCTGCCTTGTATACCCAATTCCTCTTCCATCTGGGCATCTGCCGGCGGCACTTCCAACAAAGCCTTTTTTTCTGCTGCTGATAAAGGTTGCACATCATCATAAAATCCTTTTATGGTTACACGGCCGTTTTCATCCTTCATGCCTGCCAGCAGTTTTGCCAGCATTAATGCGGGGTTAGGCGCCCAGTTGCCATAATGCCCGCTATGCAGCGGCCGTTTAGGCCCATAAACTGTAAGGTCAAGGTGTGCATCGCCCCGTACGCCAAAAGTTATTTGTTTTTTGCCGGATTGGTGTACAGGGCCATCGCAAATTATCCACAAATCAGATTGTAATAAAGAAGTGTACTTCTGCAATATTTCTCCCAGGTTTGTTGAGCCTGCTTCTTCCTCGCCCTCAAAAAAGAATTTGATGTTGTACTTTGGTTGCAAGCCGGTTTTAACAATTGCTTCATAAGCATCTAAAATAGCAATAACACCTCCTTTGTCATCAGAAGCGCCTCTCGCATAAATTCGCCATGAAGAATCATATTCATTACTTCCGGGAAAGGGAATATACATGCCTCCCTCGTCCATGCGGGCGGTTAGTAGTACCGGGGTAAAAGGGCCGTATTTCCACTGTGCGGGGTTAACCGGCTGTCCATCATAATGCGCATAAAATATCAATGTTTGCCTGGCGCCTATTACCATGGCTTCCCCATAAACTGCAGGTGGCGCTCCTGCCTGACCGGGGCTTAACAGTTGCACATTAGCAATTCCCCTTTTTTGCATCATTTGCATAACAAAGGCTGCATTTTTTTGTATGTTACCGGTATCTGATGCCACGTTGGGGATAGAAAGAAAATTGACAAACTCTTCAGTAACAGCTTTATTATGCTGAGAGCGGTAGCTGCGAACCGTTAATGTTTGCGTGGACTGGGCAAAAACAGTGCAACATTGTATTAGTACGATTAGAAACAATGTACATCTCTTCACTTTCCGTATTGTTTATTTGATTGTGCAAGGTACAGAAGCCTTTACAATATTCTTCTTTCCCATTCGTCTACCCTTGTATTAGTTCACTTAAAAAGGAAAAACATGTACTACAACCAGTCATGCGCCGCAAAAGGCAATTACGGTAACAGGCAACGGCACCTGTACAACCGCTCAATGGAAAGAGCAGCCGTTAACATTTACAAAACTGAAAACAGTTACGAAATGCTGGTATTCGCACCCGGCAGGATTAAAGAACATTTTCGCCTTGATGTAAAGGGAAATGAACTGGTAATTTCCTACACGCCGCCGGAAGGCTTTCCGAGGCCTGAATGGATAAGGCGCGAATACAGCCGCGGCGGTTTTGAAAGAAGCTTCGGGTTAGATGAAACCATTGACACCACAAACATCAGTGCAAAATATACTGATGGTGTGCTGCAGGTAACATTGCCGGTAATACCGGGCAAGGAAGCCGAAAAAAAGGAAATTGTTGTTAGTTAGTTTCATGCTTAAGGTTAGAGAGAAAGGGCGGCATCTTAAAAGGTGCTGCCTTTTTTATGCAGGCTTCCGCAACAGGTGCAAGCTGCAGTTATAAAGCAACATCAGAAAGCCCGGTTATTATATCATCAATTGCGGCATCCCGGCCATGCATAATTACGGGCGTCTCATTAATTAAAGATTGCATTAAACCGGCAGCTTTTGTATGCTTTATGTATGGTGTACCCTGACCTGCCCAAAAATTAATCAAATCTGCTTTGCCCTGCGCTAAAGCAGCGGTTCTTAAGGGGCTTAAAAATTTTGCCTGTAAAGGAAAAGGCAGCACTGCCATCTGGTAAGGCACGTCTTCTGAAATTCGTGTGGAAATGGTTCTGCCCAAACGACCGGTTAACGATTTTGTAAGTACTGTATATTTAGCCGCGTCAGAAAACAGCACCTGCCTGTGCATTGGTGTAGCGCCAGATTCTTCGCAGGCTAAAAAAGCAGTGCCCACCTGCACGGCATCTGCCCCAAGTGCAAGCGCCGCTGCAATGCCTTTGGCATTAACTATACCGCCTGCGGCAATTACAGGCTTGCTTATTTTATGCTTCAGTTGTTGCACAAGTGCAAACGTACCGGTAAGCGATTGTATTGCCGGCTTTAAGAAAGAAGGCCTGTGGCCGCCAGCCTCAAACCCTGCAGCCACTATAGCATCAACATTAGCTTCTTCTAACGCCAGGGCTTCATCAAGCGTGGTAGCTGCGCCCATAGTTTTTATACCCAGTTTCGTGCATTCATCCAGTATCTCTTTAGCAGGTATGCCAAATATGAAGCTAAATACCGCGGGGTGGATTTTAAAAAGAGCCTCCACCTGGCTTTCAAATTTTGAGGGAATATTTGCTGATACTTCCGGCAAGGGAATGCCAAGCTCATCAAAATATGGCTTAAACAATTGCTTTACATTTTCAATATCTTCATAAGAAAGATGTTTCAAACTTTTATCTACATCATTCACCCATAAATTAATGTTATATGGTTTGTTTGTAGCTGCTTTTATCTCTTTATCGGCGGCCAGTATTTCTGCAGGCGTTAATGTGTACGCCCCATAAGAACCAAGTCCTCCTGCATTTGACACCGCAGCAAGCAGCGCCGGTGTTGAAAACCCGCCGCCCATAGGCCCCAGCAGTATGGGGTATTTAATATTGAGCAGTTGTGTAATGCGAGTATCGTACCACATAAGCAATAATTTTTTACCGGGCAGCCTCCTGCAGCAACTGGCTGGTGTTAAACCGTATGGCTTCCACCGCCTCCTTCTGCCTTGAAACAATAACATACATAAAACCTTTATACACAAACGTAACAGGGTAGCCGTATTGCCCGCCCTTCCATAAGCCATCCTTTTTCATAGTGTAAGGTTCATCGGCAATAATATACTGGCGGTTAAAAAACTGCCCGTCAGCAGACGTTGCTACCACCAGCGGGCTCCGTGCATAATGATGCAGCGTATCGGGAATTCCCACGTAATAAAACCTTCCATCCGGCAGCCTGCCGAAATGAAATTTGCTGTCGTTGTCAGTAAACCCTGTTTCCACGGGAAAAGACCAATGCGTTCCATTATCGGTGCTTTCGCTTAGCCAAAGCTTACCTTTCCATCCGTCGCCGGTAACCCGCAACAGCATGTGTAACACCCCGTTACCTGTTTGAAAAAAAGAGCCCTCACATAATGGCGGCAGCCCGCTATGTTCAGCAGGCGCGTAAAACGTTTCAGGGTTATCTTCCTTATACAGGCTGCTGTCATAAAAGCTTGTTATTTTCCAGCCGCTTAAGCCACGGTAATCATCCGTATAAGGAAAAGTAAAATTACCGCAAATAACCAGCCTGCCATTGTGCAGCCGGGTAGGGCCATGGTTAGGGTTAACAGGCATGTGCATATCCACCGCCTTACTCCAATGCTCGCCGTCTGTGCTGGTTTTTGCCCACAAATGCGTGTTTGTTTTATGGGGCGAGTATTCACCATAATATGCCACCAGGGTATCGTTAAACTGGTAAAAGCCGGCAGCGGTAAGTACGTTAAGGGTATCGTCCTTCCATACTGACGGGTTAGCCAGCACCTGCGGCTGAGACCAATGCACAAAATCGCGCGATATGGAAAAAACAACACGCTGGCCGGGCTTATCTTCATCCTTATGGCCGTTAGACCATATTGCAACAAATTTATTTTTGAATTGAGTGATGGCAGGGTGATGTGAATACAGCCAGCTTGTACCCGGCACATAAATCATACTGCGTTCAATGGTTAAATGTAAAAGGCCACTGTCTGAGCGATAGTTATTATGTATAAGGCCTTGCTGCGATTTAGCTGTGCTGCAGCATGCCGCCGAAGCAAATAATAATAGAAGCCGGTACGTAGTAAAAATGCTGGTTTTATACCTTTTGTACTGCATGCGGCGAAAGTTACAGCTTTCTGTGCAACTGCTGTAACTGCTACTTCTTCCTGAAGAATATCCTCAAAGGTACCCCAGTAAAATCAAACTTATCCCGCAACTGGTTTTCGAGGTAGTTTTTATAAGGCTGCTTTATATCATCAGGAAAGTTGGTAAAAAAAGCAAATGACGGTGTTTGCGTGGGTAACTGTGTGATATATTTTATTTTAACCGAGTGACCGCGTACTACAGGTGCATGGTAATTTTCAACAGCTTTAAGCATTACTTCGTTTAGCTGGCTGGTAGGCACTTTGCGGCGCTTATTACCATATACCTGCAATGCTGTTTCAATAGCTTTAAAAATGCGGGTTTTTTCTTTTGCTGAAATAAACAATACAGGCACGTCTGTAAAAGGGGCCAGTTTTTGTTTAAGGGCTTTTTCGTAATCTCTTGCAGTGTTGGTGGCCTTGTTTTCAACAACATCCCATTTATTTACCAGCACTACTATGCCTTTGCCCTTTCTTGCTGCCAGCGAAAATATATTTACATCCTGTTCTGTAATACCTTTTACCGCGTCCAGTACCAGCAGGCATACGTCTGCTTCATCCATCGCCCGTATGGCGCGTATTACGGAGTAAAATTCCAGGTCGTCTTTTTCCTTGCTTTTTTTACGCAGGCCTGCCGTATCAATCAGTATAAATTCTTTCTGGAAAAGTTTGTAGTGCGTATGAATAGTATCCCGCGTAGTGCCTGCTATATCGCTTACAATAGTACGCTCCTGCCCTACCAGGGCATTCAGCAGGGAGGATTTACCGACATTCGGCTGACCAATAATGGCAAATTTTGGCAGTTCTTCTCCTTTTTCTTCCAGCAGCTTGTCTTCGGTAATTAACGCCGTAATGGCATCCAGCAGTTCCCCGGAACCGCTCCCGGTCATGCTGCTTACAAAAAATATATTTTCAAAACCCAGGCTGTAAAACTCTGCCGCTTCCAGCAGGCGCTGGTTATTATCCACCTTATTTACCGCCAGCAATACAGGTTTGGTTGATTTGCGCAGCACCTGCGTCATATCTTCATCAAGTTCCGTAATACCCACCGCGGCATCTACCATAAATACCAATGCATCCGCCTCATCTATGGCAATACGCACCTGTTTGCGAATCTCGGTTTCAAAAATATCGGCGCTGTTGGCAACAAAGCCCCCTGTATCAATAACATTAAAAGTTTTACCGTTCCAGTCAACAATTCCATACTGCCTGTCGCGCGTAACACCGCTTATATCATCCACAATAGCTTTCCTCTGTTCAAGCAAACGGTTGAACAGTGTACTTTTTCCCACATTTGGCCTGCCTACAATAGCTACAGTAAAACTCATAAAAGTGCATTAAGCGGGCGCAAAGATAACTGATTGTTGGCGAAAGCCTGCAACAGGCTTATTGCCGTTAATAATAGCCGTATTCCTTTAACTGCAGGTCGTTATCGCGCCATTTGGGTTTAACTTTAATAAATAGCTGCAGAAATACTTTTTGCTGTAAAAATTTTTCTATATCCACCCGCGCAAGGGTGCCTAACTTCTTAATCATTTTTCCCCCTTCGCCAATCATTATGGCTTTCTGGCTTTCACGCTGCACAATTACATCGGCCTGTATTTTTATAAGTGTGGGGCTTTCTTTAAATTCATTAATGATAACTGCTGAATGATAAGGAATTTCATCACCGTACAGCTCATATATTTTCTCCCTTATCATCTCAGAAGTAAAAAACTTGGTTGACAAATCGCTTATATCATCTTCCGGGTAAAACGCCTCGCCTTCGGGCAGTAAATCCAGTACAGCTTTCAGCAGTTCATCTATATTTTTTTGTTGCAGGGCAGATATGGCTATTACCTTTTTGCAATAGGGCCGGCTGTTAAAAAAAGCTATTTTTTCATGTAAAACGGCTGGTTTGGAGCCGTCAATTTTATTAAGCACCACAATGCAGGGCACCTTAAGCTTTAACGATGAAAAAAGCGTATTTAATTCTCCTGTATCGTCGTTTATGTCTGCCATCAGCAGGGCTACATCTGCATCTTCCAGCGCACCTTTAACGCTTTGCATCATCCGTTCATGAAGTTTGTATTTAGGTTCAATTATACCAGGTGTGTCGGAAAATATTACCTGGTATTCTCCCGGCTTTGTTAAAAAACCTTTTATGCGGTGACGGGTAGTTTGCACCTTGGGGGAAATAATAGCCAGCTTTTCGCCCAGCAATGCGTTAAGCAAAGTGCTTTTGCCCGCGTTGGGTCTGCCGAATATATTTACAAAACCTGCCTTCACCGGGATTTTAGTTTGACTTTTTGATTTACCCGCCGTTATAAAAATAAATAAAGCCTCTTGCAAGAGGCTTTAAATGTAGTTGCGAAGATAGGGATCGAACCTATGACCTTCGGGTTATGAGCCCGACGAGCTACCGCTGCTCTACTTCGCGATTTGGACGGCAAAGATATGATTATGCATCATACGAGCCAAACATTTTAAAATCAAAAAATCATTTTATACAAAAAACGCATCTGCTGTGTTATATAAAACAAACAAGCCCCTTTGCGCAGGGGCTTGTAACGTATATATAAATCAGCGGGTGTTAGCTTCTTTTTTTAACATTCGAGGCGCCGCTTACATCTAGATTGGTAATTACCGCTTCGCCTTTATAGCCAATACTGCTGGCACCGCTTGCCTGCGCATCTAATTTTTTATTTACGGTAATGTTAATGGTTGATGCGCCGCTTGCTTCAGCTTTGCAGCTTTCCGTCATCAGTGAAAAGCCTTTAAACTCACTGGCGCCGGTAGCCTCAATGGTTAACCCATCGCTTTTACCGCTTATATCTGCCTGTGAAGCGCCGCTGAGATTAAACTTTATATTGCCTGACGTAACAGCAGACCTGAAATTGCTTGCCCCATCAATTTGTATATCCATACCGGTAGCAGTAATGCCGCCGTCAAACTTTACTGTAGAAGCACCGCTTATTTCAAGGTCAAAATTGCCGGTGGCATGCAGCGGGTCGGCTACTTTTACGGCTGAAGCGCCGTTTGCTTCCAGGCCCTGCAGGTCAACAATTGTAACATAGGCCTTAAGGCTGCGGTTGCCCCAGTTCCAGTTATTCCAGGCGCCGTTATCTACGTAAATCTTTAATATGCCATCTCTAACCTCTGTTTTTATACGGTTAGTGTATTTCTCGTCGCCTGCGCTTACGGCTACAGCTTCTTCCTTACCCTGGCTTAAATACAGGGTTATAGCGCTTGACACGAATATTTTGCTAAAGTGTTCCACCTTGCGCACCTGCGCATTGGCATCATACACAACGTTTTGTGCCACCGCTTTTGTACCTGCCAGCGTTATTAAAAGGGCAATGGATAATATTATTTTTTGCATGGGTAATTTATTTTTTATACAGGTTATACGATGGTGAAAATAAAAAGTTACAGGTTTTTAAAAAAATCTGCATTTATTTTGCACGCTGAACGCGTGAAGCTGTTACAGTGAAACGCGGGCCTAAACAAAATTCCCGGGGTGCTTCCCGTAAAACGGAGGCTGAGATAATACCCGTAGAACCTGAACAGGGTAATTCCTGCGAAGGGAAGGCGTTACAAACGTGCAGCAGCCGGCGCTGCCCGTGCAACGAAAAAAACAGTATTCCTTCTCCATTGCATTTTCCCTGTTCCCAAAACAACACAAAATGAAACATTTTTTGGGAACAATGGCTGCACTTATAATGGCAGCACTAACACACGCACAGGTAACGGTTAAAGGTAGGGTTGTTGATGAACAGGGTAAACCACTGGCAAAAGCACAGGTACAGGTTTTAGCCAATCTAAAAGTGCCTCCTTTTGCATTTACAGATGATTCCGGTTTCTTTTCATTTCCTAAAATGCCTGGCCGTGGGTATGTTTTGGTTGATTATGTTGGCAAGCATAATGCACTGAAGCCTTATGCATTAATACAAGGACAAAGTACGATTGATTTGAGCATCGTCATGCTCGATTCGGCTTACTACCTTGAACCCCTTGAAATAAAAGCCGTTCGCGCTGCTGACAAAGCCCCATTTACTAAAACGGATCTTAACTCCGGGCAAATTCAAAAAAACAACCTGGGGCAGGATATTCCTTACCTCATCAATCAAACCCCGTCTGTATACGTAAGCAGCGATGCAGGTAACGGCGTAGGCTATACATACATGCACATACGCGGTACGGATGCCACGCGCATCAACGTTACGCTTAACGGCATACCGTATAACGATGCGGAAAGCCAGGGTACGTATTTTGTAGATTTACCGGATATTCTTTCCTCCACCAATTCTATACAAATACAACGTGGCGTGGGCACTTCAACCAATGGCGCCGGGGCTTTTGGGGCTACCATTAACCTTAACACGTTTGAGTTTCATGACAGCGCTTATGCAGAGTCTAACAACAGTTACGGCTCATTCAACACGTGGAAGAATACTGTTCGCGTGGGCACAGGGCTTATAAACAACCATTTTACGGTGGATGCAAGGTTTAGCCAAATAAGCAGCGATGGCTATATTGACAGGGCTAAAAGCAACCTGCAGGCAATGTATTTATCGGCGGCCTACATCAACAAAAAAACATCCGTACGGTTTAACCTTATTGCCGGTAAGGAAAAAACCTACCAGGCATGGTATGGTGTTGATTCGGCAACGCTGGCTACAGACCGTAAATACAATTACGCAGGCACTGAAAAGCCCGGCACACCTTACGATAATGAAACCGATAACTACTGGCAAACCCACTACCAGTTGTTTTTTGACCAGGCGATTAATAAATACTGGAGCTTTGGCATTGCCAGCTTTTTAACAAGGGGGTATGGCTATTATGAAGAATATAAAGCAGCGCAGGCGTACGGCGATTATGGCTTAAGCAATCCCGTTATCGGCAGCGATACGGTTACCCAAACCGACCTGGTGCGCCAGCTTTGGCTGGATAACTATTTTTACGGGCAGGTATTTTCGGTACAATACAAAAAGAATAAAGATGAGGTTACGCTGGGCGGTAGCTGGACGACCTACACAGGCAAACACTACGGCGAACTGGTTTGGGGCGATGTGGGCATACCCAGGGACGATATTTACTACAACTATCCGGCAAAGAAAACAGACATGAACGTGTATGCCAAATGGCTGCGTGCCATAAACGATAAATGGAGCGCCTTTGGAGATATACAATACCGCCATGTTATGCACAATATGGAGGGCTTTGACGGCAACCCCGACCTGTTTATAAGGCGGAAATTTGATTTTGTAAATCCTAAAGCAGGCATTAGCTATAACCACCTTGGATGGAGCGGCTATTTCAGCTATGCAATGGCTAACAAAGAACCTAACCGCGACGATTTCCAGGCGAGCCTTGAGCAGCAGCCCAAAAAAGAAACGCTGCATGATTTTGAGTTGGGCATAGGACAGAAATTGTATAATTATAGCTGGAATGTTACGCTGTATGACATGATTTATAAAGACCAGCTTGTGCTTACCGGCAAACTGAACGATGTAGGTAATTATACGCGTATTAATGTACCCAATAGTTACCGCGTCGGTATTGAGTTACAGGGCAGCTACAACTTTAACCCCTGGCTTAATGCAAGCGCCAACCTTACCATAAGCCGCAACAAAATAAAAACCTTTACAGAGTACCTGGATAATTATGACGACGGCACACAGGAAGCTATACAGCATAACAATACCGATATTTCGTTTTCGCCGGCGGTTATCGGTGGGTTTGCGGTAAACATTACGCCGGGTAAAAATCTTGAAATAAGCCTGCCGGGCAAATACGTAAGCAGCCAGTATCTTGATAACACGCAGAATGAGCAGCGCAGGCTGGGGGCGTTTTATACGCAGGGGCTTATGGCCAGCTATACATTTTACCACCTGCTGTTTAAGGAGTGGTGCATAACAGCCCAGCTAAACAATATATTTAACAACCTGTACCAGCCCAACGGGGCAACATACCCTTATATATATGGCGGTGCCGTGGTAAATGATAATTATTATTACCCTGTTGCGGGCATAAATTATATGCTGTCGGTAAACGTGAAATTTTAAAAAAACAAATACACTATTTTGTTGGCTTGATGCCCGGCATTTAAACAACAGCCTTGTTTAAACCGGGCTTTTTTTACTGCATAAACTGTGCTGAATTAACGGTAGTGACGCCTACCAGTTCGTCTGCCCTGTCGCTGAAGGAACGATAATATACCAGTATGGTGTAATTATTTTCAGTCTGCCAGTAATTGCCTTCTGTAAGCGCAACACCTGCTTTTGAGGCATCTTCATGTATGTTTTTTGTAACGTACATGTACGAGTAATACCCCTGTTTTAATATCATAGTTTTTTCGTATGCGCCGGTGCCGGGGTTAAACTCCATGCGGGAGGAATCATCCATATTATAACCGGTCATCTCGCCGGCAACATACACGTCAGTATTGGGGTAAGGCTGTTTGGTTTGCGGCACATACACAAAATGCACTTTTGCATAATCGCCCTGCCACCATGGGTTAGACGCGTCTGTAGAGGCTATTTGAAAAAAACCATCAAAATCCTGGTATGTCTGGAAGACAAACCTTGTCCGTTCAGGGTCTGGCTGTAAAAAAACTTCAGTCATTTTGCCCTGCTCGTTTACACCTGCCACCCTTTCACTCTGGTACCTGTAGCTTTCAAGGTTAGCCCAGCGGTACTCTTTACCCGCAGGAAAAACACAATCCCTCTCACCGTTATATTCATATACATTACCACGCATAAACATAGGCTGCAGGCCAGTAACAGCATTGTCCCAACGGTAGTTTTGCAATACCACCACCTTTAACTGCTGGCCGGGGTTAAGTACTTTAAGCCGCGTTATGTCAATAGTAAACTGCACTTTCTGGTGGGTATTAAGCAACTCGTTGTTAAACGGGTGCTGTACCTGGGCACCAATGGCTACGGTATTATTATATATAAGCAGCCTTTTGGTAAAAGCCAGTTGTGCTGTATCGTTATTCAAATACACTTTTAACAGGTAGTTGCCGGTTAATTTAGGCATGCATCCGGCCTCCGGCAACGTTGTCATGTAATGCACATATTTTGTTTTGGCGTAGGATGATACGCGGTATTGCGTAAACCGGCCCTGCAAAAAGCCCTTCAGGTAATCAAACGGGTTTACATCGGCCGGCTGCCAGTCGGCATTGCACAAAACAAAAGTGTAATAGTACGTTTTAATATTGCCGTCAAGATCATCAAAATGCAGTTCGGTAACTCCTGCTGCACCCAGGTTAATTATAGGGTAACCTAACTGGTTACCTGCCAGCGAAAACTTAACCCCTTTTATATTGGGCATGTATATTTTATCAGGCAACTGGGCATTTGCATGCAACAGCAGTAACAGCAGGCAAGCGGCAAGGCAGCAACATTTACGTATTGTCATAACAAAAGCAAAGTAAACAAATTGTGGTAACAATAACAGTTACCCGCAGGTATTATCAGGGTAAACGCATTAAAACAAAACAGCCGCAATTTTCTGCCCGAAACTGTGTTCCTTCATACCCCTGCGGGGTATTTCGCGGTAGAATACAAGGATGCAACGCCATGCGCTCCCATAGGAACGCGTTATGACTGTATATTTATTTTGTTTTGCCCCCAGGTATTATAAATACAGGCCTGCCGCTGTATGGGCGGTAAATACATATAGCAAAAAGCAGTACAGCCGTACTGTACGCTGCCTGCGGCGTACAACCTGCCCAACATAACAAGGCCCCGGTTGAAACCGGGGCCGGTATATAGTCACATGAGAAAAAAACATTGTTATTGCTGCCCGCCGCCTACGTTCACCCTGTTCTGCTCCTCTTCTGCTGCGGTAGGCTTTTTACGCTGGGGTTGGCCTGTGCTTTTGCCAAACCTGTAGGTAAACGTTAAAATAAGCCGCCTGTTGTCCCAAACGCTATGAATGTTTGCGGTAAACTTGTCCATATCGGTAATGCCGTTAAACCGCATTATATAAAACGGGTCGCGTATGTTTAGCCGTATGGTACCCTTATTTTTAAGCACCTGCTTGCCCGCGCCTATGGAAAACATACCCATGGGCTTTGCCAGTATTGCGCTGCTTACAAGGCTTTTACCCTGCATAAAGCCGCTAATTTCACCACTCCATCCTTTATTAAACGTAAACCGGCTGCTAAGGTTGCCTGTAAACGATGCAAGGGCCACATTTACATACTCACCATCAATATACCCTTTGTAACGATTATCAAACACGTTTGCAAATACATTTACATTCCACCATTTTTTAAGTTGCTTGCCATAGTTAATAGCCAGGCCAAAATTAGTGTTTGATGCTATGTTTTCTTTTGTTTGGTACGTTATATAATTCTTATCAGCATCTTCACGTGTAATCAGCACATCGTTAATAATATCGGTAGTGCGGGTATAATTGGCGGTAATATTTAATGCGCCTTTGTAATTATAGCTTACCTCAATATTTTGGGCAAACTGCGGCTGCAGGTAGGGGTTGCCCTGCTGGTAAGTGTACCTGTCTAACTGGAACTGAAAGGGGTTTAAGTCCTGGTAGTCTGGCCTTTCAATCCTGCGGCCGTACGATATTTCCCACGTATTATTATCGTTGGGCTGGTAGCTAAGGTATGCCGTAGGGAAAAGCCGGGTATAGTTTTTATCAAACTTTTCATTTTTTACCACCTGGTTGCCTTTTGATATGGTTTGTTCTGCCCGCAGCCCCACTTTGGCGGTAAACTTTTTAACCTGCTTTTGCAGGCTCAGGTATGCCGCGTTAATGTTTTCGGTGTATATAAAATGGTTGCTCCTGTCGTAGTCAATGTTCCACTGTTTGGCGGCGGTATCGTACAGGGTATATTGCGCATCGTTATCACTTTTTACATAGCTGCTTTTAAAGCCTGCCTCAAACGTAACATTGTTTTTTAACGGGGTCGAAAAATCTGCCTTAAGTGTATATATGTCAATTGTGCCCGGTAAATAGCCGTTAAGCAAGTACGGGTTGGGGTTTGCAGGGTCGTTCTTTGGTATAAGCACACCATCCGGCGTGTACAGGTAGTTGTTTGAATACTGGGGTGATTTTGAGCGGTATGAAATATAGTCTGCGTCTACATCCAGCTCTGCGCCTTTGGTACCGAACTTTTGCTGCATATTCAGGTCAACCCCTATATTTTTCCAGGGATTTACATTGTCAGACACCGCCGTGTTATACTGCGTAAAATTGCCCATGCTGTCGTAAAAATTAGACAATGAGTGGGTTTTAAAATAAGAGTGGTCAACAAACCCATTTACACTCACGCCAAAGGTGGTATTTTTTGAGGCAAAATAGTCTAGCCCTGCCTTGTAACTGGTATTATAATCGGTAAACCGGCCATTGGATGTTTGATATACCTCGCTGCTGAAGTTTGAACCCCTGCCCGCGCGAAACTTCCTGTCAATAATATTATCATTAAACCCTTCCCAATGGCTGTACCCTGCATTACCATATACATTTATTTTATTATGCCGCCAGTTAAACGTAAAGTTGTTGGTTTGCTTAAAGTATATGGCCAGTATGCCGCTGGTGGTTATGCTGGCGTTAAAACCGTTATTGCGTGTTTTTTTGGTTTTAATGTTGATGATGCCAGAGTTACCGGCCGCATCGTACTTGGCGGGTGGCTGTGTCATTATCTCAATCTGGTCAACCTGGTTGGCCGACATGCTTTTAAGCAGGTTGGCAAGGTCTGTAGCATTAAGATAGGTAGGCTTGCCATCCACCATAATAATTACGCCCTGTTTGCCTTTTAGCAGCACATTATCGTTGTTATCTACAGTAATGCCGGGGCTGCGTTCCAGCACCTCCAGCACGGTAAGGCCGGTGTTGGTGGGCGACGCATCAACGTTTACCACGGTGCGGTCAATTTTATTTTCAATAAGCGGCCTTGTGGCGTTAACAGTTACTGCGCCCAGCCCCTGTACCGCGGCCGTTAATAAAGCGGGCTGTGCAGTTGTTGTTGCACCCGGTGCTAATGTAAAAGCAGTACTGCTGTACCTGGCATAGCCAACAGCATCAACCGTAAAAAAATAAGTACCCGTTTTAATATTTTCAAATTCAAAAGCGCCGTTTTTATCACTCACGGCCATTTTAACAAGTGCTGAGTCTTTAGCCGCCAGCAGCGATACGGTAGCAGCCTCAACCACTTTATCGTTGGCGCCTTTAACACTTCCGTTTACTTTGCCGTTTTGCTGCGCCAGGGCAATGCAAGGGGTAATAAATGCCATTAAGGTTGTTACAAGCAGTTGGTGTAAGCGTTTGGTCATATAATAATCAGTTGCGTTTTCTACGTGTAAATTCGTAGCGCAATATTGCTATAGCTTTATGGAGAATAAATGCTAAATATTGATAAACGGAAGCTTTTACATTTTACCGGATACCACTCATCAAGCACGAATGATGAACGGAAAATATTAATGGATGAATGTTTGCATGAATTGGTTTTAAAGGGTTTACGGCTTTACTGCCTGTTAATGTGGGGATGATGAGGTGAAAAAGCCATGAAGATGCCTGCACCTGCATATTATAGACGTTATGAATTTTTCACAAAAGATGTAAATTATAATTCTTTCAATAATTCATTTAAGGACAATGACACCTGGAGAAAAAATAAACAAAATTATTACCTGCTTGCGAGTCTATGCGTTAGGCGACATTCATAAAACAATCCCATTAGATGCACAACTTGCGTCATTTATTCTTTGTAGTTGCTTTATTGACCAGGTTGCTGCATTCCATACGGGCATAAAACAATTTGCACCTCCCAAAAACTACAATATTAAAAAGAGGTTTATTAACTTCTGCAATGACTATTTAACAAAAATCAATTTAAATTATAATTCAGAAGAGTTATATGACTATTTCAGGTGTGGTATTGTACATAGTTACACAGGTGAAAAAAAGTTTGCATTAGGGAGGTACGGAGATGGGCTGCATTTAAGTACAACTATAAACGGTAGAACTTTACTAATTCTAGAAGACTTTCTCGCAGATATCGAACTTGCATTTGACCATTGGTGCGCTGATATTCAGGTTGCAGGTTTGTTAAGAGATAGCGCTGTCGGCTGGTTTGATTACAAAGGAATTTATGCCGAAGTTAAATAAGCTTTGATGTTGGGATTCTTGCTTTGTGCACAACTAAAAATCAACCTGAATGTACCTCTTATGGTTAGCATCCACGGGCTGCCTGCCTGTACCGCCAAAAGAGTTTTGCGTACGGTACAGCTACACGTACAAAACCTGTATTTTTTAACACCCCTACAGCCATAGTACATGCTCACCGCGCTACCTGCTACCCTATTGCTCAAACACCAGGCCTTCGGGGTTGGCGCCAAGGGCTTTTAAATCGTCCAGCACAGCCGTGTTAAAAGCATCGGGGCCGCACACATAAAACGGCTGGTTAAAGTCCGTTATATGCTGCTGCAAAAAGGCTTTGTCAATACGGCCATGGTAATAAGGCGCTGCTTCCTGCTGAGATAATATGTTTATAAAGTTATCCCCCAGCATCTGCTCAAACTCATCCTTCAAAATAATATCACCGGCAGTCCTGTTGGCAAACAGCAGTTTACAGTTGCCAATTTTATTTTGCTTATGCAAGTGCCGCAGTATGGCTATAAAAGGGGTAACCCCTGCGCCGCCTGCAATAAATACGCCCTCGCCCTTGTACTCAATAGTGCCCCAGGCATCGCTTATTTCAAACATATCGCCGGGCTTTATTTCCAAAAGCTTGTTGGTAACGCCGTTATGGTCGGTATAGCTTTTTATGGTAAACTGCAGCGTGCCTTCGCCGGGCAGCGATGTAAAGGTAAAAGGTCTTTTTTCCTGCTCCCACCCCGTTTTTAAAATGCTCAGGTCTGTAGCCTGGCCGGGCTTAAATACAAAACCTTCAGGCTTTTCTATGTTAAAGTGGTGCACATTATGTGTTACCGGTGCAACGGATAATACTCTTACGGGGTAATTTGACATGGCTTAGATTTTTTTGTACACGTATAAACAAGCGTATGCCGGTTTGGTTTGGCAGTCATCGTAAATTTTTTTGCTGCCCACAGGCGTACACACGGTGTATCACAAGCGTACACCCGCACTGCGCAAAAGCATGTAAGCTACTAAATTTCAACATGTTGAAATATTGGCACTATGTTGGGTTGGCCTTTAATACAGGGTTGCAGTAATGTATAACTCTATTGCCAGGCTTAAACCAACATGCCATGATAAAAAATTACCTGAACATAGCCGTTAAGAATATAAAAAAACACCGCATGTTTTCCGTGGTGTCTATTACAGGTCTTACCATTGGCCTTGCCGCCTTTTGGATAATAGGCCTGTATATTACTAATGAACTAAGCTACGACCATTATAACCCCAATGCCGACCGTATTTACCGCGTAGTGCATTATGCTGACTGGAAGGGCGGCAGCTTTAAGCTGGCCCCCACCGGCGTACCATTTGGCCCCGCATTAAAAGCCGACTACCCGGAGGTAGAAGATTATGCACGGTTTGATGCAGAGGGCGGCGGCGAAATTACCGTTGGCGATAAAAAAATTAAGGCGAATGATATTTTGTTTACTG
Source organism: Chitinophagaceae bacterium (assembly GCA_035547455.1). GTDB lineage: Bacteria > Bacteroidota > Bacteroidia > Chitinophagales > Chitinophagaceae > JABDFW01. Next base: position 2,149 of record DASZUX010000354.1, on the reverse strand, counting down.
ATAATGCAGCGCTTAAAATATTCGGCTACCATTTTTTATATGGCAATGCGGCCAATGCACTGGCACAACCGCAAAGTATTGTATTAACTAAAACGCTGGCTGAAAAACTTTTTGGCAACGCAGATGGCGCACTGGGCAAGAATGTCTATTTTGACAAGACCTACCCCAACAGGGTAACCGGCGTTATTGACGATGTACCCGCAAACACGCATTTTACTTTTAGTGCGCTACGTTCTTTCAACGCCAATTATACCGACAGCTGGGCCAATTTTTACGTGTACACTTATATAATACTTAAAAAGGGCGCTGACGGCAAAAAGCTGCAGGCACAGCTGGGGCAGTTTTACAAACAGCACCTTGAGGCGGTTATGGGCAAAAATGTAAACTACCATATAACATTGCAGCCGGTAACCTCCATCCACCTGCACTCAGATTATGATTATGAAATGTCTGCCAACAGCAGTATAAAATATGTTTATATATTTTCAGTTATAGCGCTGCTTGTACTTGTAATTGCGGTTATAAACTATGTAAACCTCTCTACGGCACGGGCATCCGTACGTGTTAAGGAAATCGGCATACGTAAGGTTGTGGGCTCAGGCAAAAAGCAGTTGATAGCCATGTTTCTTACTGAAAGCCTGGTGCTAACGTTTATTGCAGCGTTACTTGCGGCGGCGCTTACCAATATAACGCTGCCTTATTTTAATACCCTTGCGGGCCTTACATTATCCATGTGGCAGTTTGGCATAGCCAACACCGTTGCGGCACTGTTGTTATTTGCACTTGTAACAGGGTTGTTAAGCGGGCTGTACCCGGCATTTTTTCTTTCAAAGTTCCGCGCTGTTCCCGCGTTAAAAGGCGAAACCGGCAAGCAGGGCAGCAGTGTTTTCTTCCGCAAGGCCCTTGTTACTTTCCAGTTTGTTATTACTATTACACTTGTGGCAGGCACCGGCGTTATATACCAGCAAATGCAGTTTGCCCTGCATAAAGATCTTGGCTTTAACAAAAATGCCGTGCTTAGCTTTCACATAGCAAATCATAACGTACGTAACCAGTTGCCGGCACTTAAACAACAACTGCTGCAGTCGCCCCTTATTGAGGCGGTGGCCGCTGCAAGCAACCCTATTGGCAATAACGATATTGGCACCAACAGTTTTTATTTTGAGCAGGAAACCAATAACCCGGCACAAACAGGTGCTGTAGCCACCACAGCAACAGCCGCCGAAAACTTTATGGCAGATGCAGACTACCTGCCCACCCTGCAGATAAAGCTGCTGAAGGGCAGAAATTTTTCAGCAAGCACACCCACAGATACGATCAGTGCAGTGCTTGTAAATGAAACCCTTGTTAAGCAGTTAAGGTGGAAGAATGCCGTGGGCAAAAAAGTAGATTATAATATTGGCAACGGCCAAACGATACATGCCACTGTCATTGGGGTGATGAAAGATTTTAACAGCTACTCCCTGCAGCATAAAATACAGGCGCTTGTTTTAAGAATGCCCCCCGTTGCTAAAGAAGAAGATAACCTGTACGTACGTATAAGCAGTAAAAATATACCTGCAGCCATTAGCTACCTTAAACAAACCTATAAAAAGTTTGATGCAGATAACGATGTTGATTATACATTTTTAGATGAAAACTTTGCACGCCAGTATAATGCCGAACAGCGGCAGGGCAACATTATTTTCACCTTTACATTGCTGGCTATACTAATAAGCTGTCTTGGCCTGCTGGGACTTGTTACGTTTGCAGCCAGCCAGCGTACTAAAGAAATAGGAATAAGAAAAGTACTGGGCGCTACTGTTAGCAATATTGTATTTATGTTGTCGAAAGATTTATTAAAACTGGTGCTGCTGGCAATACTGGTTGCCACACCGCTTGCCTGGTATGCAACGCATAAATGGCTTGAAAGTTTTGCTTACCGGGTAAACATAGGCTGGAGTGTTTTTGCTTTGGCGGGTGCAGTGGCTTTACTGGTAGCACTGCTTACCACGGGTATAAAAGCTGTTACGGCTGCTTTAGCTAACCCTGTTAAGAGTTTGAGGACGGAATGATAGAAGTGAAAGAGCAAAAGTGAATAGTGAAAAATAAGTAACCCGGCAAACGTGAGACATGAAAAAAGCCCAGGCCCTTTAGTTATAAACCATGC
>DASZUX010000353.1:0-4568 GCA_035547455.1 Chitinophagaceae bacterium | reverse complement strand
TTGCTTTGCCGGTAGCATCCTGGTAAATGGCGTAGCTGCTGTTTAAGCCGCGGCCCTGTAAAAACATTCTCCTGAGTGAAGTGCCGGAGCCCTTGGGCGCTACTAAAAATACATCCACGTCAGCAGGCGGTATAATACCTGTTTGCTCATTAAAGGTTATACCAAAACCATGCGAAAAATATAAAGCCTTACCTGGTGTAAGATTTTTCTTTACTGTGGGCCACAGTTGTATTTGCGCAGCATCGCTAAGCAGGTAACAAATAATAGTGCCGCGCTCAAGCGCTTCCTCAATTTCAAATAATGTTTCACCGGGCACAAAGCCGTCAGCAATAGCTTTGTCCCATGTTTTGCTGTTTTTACGCTGGCCAACAATAACGTTAATACCGTTATCACGCTGGTTTAATGCCTGGCCGGGGCCTTGCACACCATAGCCTATAACAGCAATCGTTTCATTTTTTAATACTTCCTGTGCTTTACTTAGCGGAAATTCGTCGCGGGTAATTACATTTTCTTCTACGCCGCCGAAATTTAGTTTTGCCATTGTTTGTTGTTTTTGTCCTCGGCCCCTCCGGGCTTATTGGTCTTTTTTTAATTATGAGAGTTTGTTGTAAAAATTTATGACTGCTTAATATGTTATTTATTACTAATTAATATTTTTCCAGTTTTTTATGTTACCCGGCAAGCGATTTAATCAGCACCTCCCTTTGTTTCTGCACATCCGCCCTTGCATTTATTACCTTCTTCACTATGTCTTCACCTGCTGTTTGTGGCGAGCCGGCATTAAAGGGAGGTGCGGGATTATATTCCATCATCAGTTGAATTTCCTTTGCGGCATCCCCGCCGGCCAGCAGCCCGGCTAAATAAAGCCCAAAATCAATTCCCGCAGTAACGCCTCCACCGGTTATCCTGTTACGGTCAATCACTACGCGTTCTTCCACTACATCCACTCCAAAAAGGCGCAGCAAATGTAATGAAAGCCAGTGGGTAGTTGCTTTATGGCCGTTAAGCAACCCGGCTGCAGCCAGCACAAGCGCCCCAGTGCATACGGATGTTACATATTTTGCCGTTGGTGCCTGTTTTTGCAAAAAACTTATAAGCCTTTTGTTTTGTATAGCTTCAAAAACACCCCTGCCACCGGGCACAAATAAAATATCTGCCTGGGGGCAATCATCAAATGTTGCATCGGGCGTAAGCACAAGACCCGCATCGCTTTTTACAACTGATTTTGTTTCTGCAATTAAAAGAACTTTTGCCCCCGGTACCCGCGTTAATACATCGTAAGGACCTGTCAGGTCCAGTTGCGTTAAGCCCGGGAATATTATCATTACAATTGTAACCACAATTTTACTACCTTGCTTTTTAACGGTTATTCTGCGTGCTATTACCCATCTTACCTGCCTCCTGCTACATCCAGCAAAGCACCGGTAACATAAGATGCTTCACCTGATAACAACCACAATATAGTATTTGCCACCTCATCTGCCGTGCCACCGCGTTTTAGAGGTACGGAGGGTGCAATTCTTGCAACTCGTCCCGGCTCGCCACCAGCAGCATGAATTTCTGTTTCAATAATACCCGGCCTTACCGCGTTAACCCTTATACCTTCCTCCGCCACTTCCTTTGACAAGCCAAGCGTAAAAGTATCTATCGCCCCTTTTGAAGCGGCATAATCCACATACTCAAACGGCGACCCATGTGCGGCAGCTTTGGATGATACATTTACAATTGCTCCTCCTTCACCGCCGTTTTTTGTGCTCATTCTTTTTGCCGCCTCGCGTGCACAAATAAATGAACCAATAACGTTTACTGCAAAAACCTTTTGCAATCTTGCAGCATCCATATTCACCACAGTTGACTGTTTACTGGCAATTATGCCGGCATTGTTTACAAGCGCTGTCAGCTTGCCGTATTTATCAGCTTCAGCAAAAAGGCTTACAATATCTGCCTCATTTGCAACATCGGCCCGAACCGCAACTGCTTTGCCGCCATTTTGTTGTATAATTTGCATCACCTCTTCCGCTGCCTGCCTGTTACCAACATAGTTTACTACCACAAAATAACCGGCTGCCGCCGCTTTTATTGCGGTTGCGCGGCCTATGCCCCTGCTGCCACCTGTTATTATTATTACATTTGCCATGTAGTTAGGTGTTATTGGGAGTTTTTTTGCATAAACATCCATCGCTGGCCTTCCAGGTCGGCGCACCGGTAGCGCCTGCCGGGAAAACCATCTTCAATTTCAGATAAAATTTCAGCACCGTTTTCTTTAGCACGTTTAAAATGTGCATCCACATCCTCCACGTACACCAGCAGCCCGTTTATAACCCAGGGCACTGACAACCATTTATCCGCATACCCGCAATGCTGCCTGTGTTTATTGTTGCCTTCATAGGCCGTTATTGATGCTGCCATCAAAATAATACTGTTGCCCGTATGTAATTCAGCATGGCTTACCCGGCCGGCATCATCTGTAAAACGCATTGCTTCATTTTCCTCAAAGCCAAAAGCTTTTTTAAGCCAGGCCAGTGCGGCATAGCCATCCTCGTACGACAGCATGGGTATTACATCCTGCATGGTAAGTTTAATTGGCAATTACATGCTAAACACTTCTTCCTGTTTACCAAGGTATTCGTTTTCAATAACTGCTTCACCGGGTTCACCCTGTTCAAACTCTTTCAATTTGGCATGAAAACCGTGGCTGGCCTTAATAATAGCCACACGTGCACTGCGTACAAATTCAATAAGGCCATAAGGTTCAAGCGCTTTAATCAGCCCTTCAATCTCCTCGCGGTGGCCAGATGTTTCAAATACAGTGTAATCATGACGTATTACTACCGCGCGGGCACCATACTGGCGCAGCAACCTTTCTACCTTCACCTTTTCGGCAATTACATCCGTGGGTACTTTGTATAGCGCAAGTTCCTGCCAAACAAGTTCGTCGTTGGTGTTATAGTATGCTTTTAATACTTCAACCTGCTTTTCAATTTGCCTGCATAGCTTGCGTACTACATCTTCCGTTTCATTAATAACGATAGTAAACCGGTGCACACTTTCAATTTCTGACGGAGAAGTATTCAAGCTTTCAATATTAATCTTCCTGCGCGAAAAAATGATAGCTATGCGATTAAGTAACCCTATCTGGTTTTCTGTGTAAACGGTTACTGTATATTCCTGTTTCATAAGCCCAACCCTGAAAGGGGGTAATTTATATGTAAGAAAATTATTTGTTATTTACTTTAACACAAATTATAATGCCTGTTGACCAGTTGAGTTTTGTTAACGATACATCATTCCTGTCTTCCAGCATTTTAATAAAACTGCTGACTCGCTCTGCATGTCCTGCTGGCCAGTTTGGCTGCGGCAGCATATCGTCAATAATATAAAAGCCCCCTGGTTTTACCAGGCCGAATGCTTCTTCAAATAAATCATACTTGCCGGGCATTGCGTCGGCAAATACAAGATCAAACTGGCCTTTATATGTTGTTAGCCATTGGTAACCGTCAGCCAGTATAAAATCAATTCTATTATCGTTTAACTGTTGTTGTGCAATTTCCAGCAACACTTCATTATTCTCTACTGTAACGAGTGTTGAGTCTTCGTCCATGCCCTGTAATATCCATGACGTTGCAAGACCGCTGCCGGTGCCGAGTTCCAGTATCCTGCTGCCAGGCCTGGAAGCCACCAGCGTTTTTAACAGGCTGCCCGTATATAAATCTGATGCCATATTAAATTGCAGCACCCTGGTAGCAGCCATTATATTATTGTATTGCCCCGGTATATCAGTAAACAAATCGTCACGCATTTTTGAGTGCTTATTTTAGAACTAAATTTTTACATGGTGATTATTTAAGCCGTATTTCGCTTACACCGCAGCCCTGCGGCACCATGGGAAATACATTGTTCTCCTTGCCTACCATTACCTCCAGCAGGTAACTGCCTTTATGTTCCAGCATTTCTTTTAATGCGTCTTTTAAATCATTCCTGTCGCTTATTGATTTGCCAGCTATGCCGTAACCTTTGGCGATGGTAACAAAATCAGGGCTTTGGATATCTACGAAAGAATACCTCCTGCCGTGGAACAACTCCTGCCACTGGCGCACCATGCCAAGAAAATTATTATTGAGTATAATAATTTTTACTTGGGCGCCAAACTGCATAATAGTGCCAAGTTCCTGCAGCGTCATCTGGAAACCGCCATCACCTATCACAGCAACCACCGTTCTGCCGGGTGCCCCATATTTAGCACCAATGGCAGCAGGCAGTGCAAAGCCCATAGTGCCAAGCCCCCCGGAAGTAACATTACTTTTACTTTTTATAAATTTTGCATACCGGCAGGCTACCATCTGGTGCTGGCCCACATCGGTTACAATTACCGCATCGCCCTTAGTTAATTCATTCAGCACATTTATTACTTCACCCATGCTCATTTGTTTGCTTGTGGGATGCAGTTCGTCAAATATCACTGCTTCGGTTTCCTTTTCAGCGGCTTCTGTAAATTTTTGCAGCCATTCCCTGTGTTCCTTTTTCTCAATCAAACCGGTAAGCAGCGGCAACGTTTCCTTACAATCACC
>DASZUX010000352.1:0-9880 GCA_035547455.1 Chitinophagaceae bacterium | reverse complement strand
GGCGCCGGTATGTGGGAAGAAACTTGAAGTGTATAGTTAAAACTCCATCTCAATTTGCATACTTGCTATATTAAAACTTTTTCGGTGATATTTACACAGCCCGTTTTCTTCAATAGCTTGCCTGTGCCCGGCGGTGCCATATCCCTTGTTGTTATGCCAGTTATAGCAGGGAAATTCGTTATGCAACTTCCGCATATAAGCGTCCCTGTATGTTTTGGCAAGAATGCTGGCTGCCGCAATACTTGCATATTTGGCATCGCCCTCAATTATACAATAATGCGGTATGTTTTTATATGGTACAAAACGGTTACCGTCAATAAGTAAGGCTTCGGGTATGATAACTAATGCGTCCAGCGCCTGGTGCATGGCCTTAAAAGACGCCCGCAAAATATTTATGGCATCAATCTCGTCATTATCAACCATGCTTACTGCGTACCCAAGTGCATATTTTTCAATATATAAGCGTAACGCTTCTCTTTTTTCTGCGGGCACCTGTTTACTGTCATTTAAGTCTGCATGAAAAAATTTAGGTGGCAATATAACGGCTGCGGCAAACACCGGGCCCGCATAACAGCCCCTGCCTGCTTCATCGCAGCCCGCTTCAACCTGTCCTTTTTTATAAAATTTTTTAAGCATAACCCAGCAGGGTCAAAATTCATCAATAACCGTTAATCAAACAAAACAGTTCGTAACATTTAATCCACAATTACCTTTGCAACCGGTAATTGTTAAATATAGCAGATGAATTCTCAAACAAATTATATTAGGTTTACAAAACTGGTACTCTTTTTTGTTTTCCTGGTTATCCTGGCCGGCAGTATTGTAAGAGCTACACAAAGCGGCATGGGTTGCCCGGACTGGCCAACATGCTTTGGCAATATAATTCCGCCAACGCAATACAGCCAGGTAATTTTTCAACCTAACCATGATTATAAAAAAGGCCAGTTTATCATTCACAACGATAGCCTGAAATACTCAAAACAGGCCTTTAAAAGCACTAATGAATATAACCCGGCAGACTGGCAGCAATACGAAAAACATAACTATGCAAAATTTGAAGTGTATCAAACATGGGTGGAGTACACTAACAGGCTTTGCACCGGCGTATTGGGCTTTTTGCTGATTTTTCATCTAATCTGGTCGTTCAAACTCTTTTATAAAAAAAGAAAAAGCATTACCTGGCTTTCTGTATCGCTCATTTTACTTGTGGTGTTTGAAGCATGGCTTGGTAAAGTGGTGGTTGACACAAATCTTGGGCTGCTTGAAATTTCTGCACATTTTCTTCCAGCACTTGCCCTGGCGGCCATACCTGCTGTTATTATTAACAGGCTTGAGCAAAAAACAAAGGTGCAGCAAAGGGGCATTAAATGGTTAACCAATATAAGCCTGCTGGCTGTACTTGCACAAATAATTATAGGTACAGGTGTACGGGCACAGATAGACACAATTTCTAAAATGCTTAATTACAAAGACCGGGCTGTATGGATAAACCAGCTTACCGGTATTTTTACCGCGCATGAAGTATGGGGCATTGTGGTTGCTGTGCTATGCATAAGTATATTTTGGAATGGCATAAAGTACACGGCTATACAAAAAAAGGCAACATGGGTATTGATTATAGTACTGCTTAGCATTGCAACCGGTCTTATTATGGCGGGCCTGCAAATACCGGCATTTGTACAACCTATACATCTTTTGTTGTCATCAATACTGTTCATATTACTCTTTTCCCTGCGGCTGAATATTACATAAGTATTGTGTATAATATTATACTGCCAATATTTATTTTAGCGTAACTTTTCTGAAAAAAAGGTAAAGATGCAAACCTTTATAAGTGATATATCCAAAAAAACATTCCCGGTAAATGAAAAGGTAACAGGCAGCGCCATACGGCAATGCGTGCTGGATGAGATTAAAAAGGACTACCCATGGTTCAGCGAGGCCAATGTGGTTTCGCTTGAAGAAATGAATAATTATCGCAACAGGTATATTAAGGAGTCGCTTGAAAAAGAGTTGGGCACATTGTCTTCGCTTGAAAAGCAAGTTGTAAATGCCATGCAAAATGACCAACTGCTTACAGACAAACTGAATGACGATAAGAATGAAAAACTATCTTATGGGCAGAAATTAGCAGACAAAGTTGCCACCTTTGGCGGAAGCTGGAGGTTTATTATAATTTTTGCTGTATTTATTGTCGTATGGATGGCTATCAATACCATATTGATGGCCACAAAGGCATTTGACCCATACCCGTTTATTCTTCTTAACCTGATACTGTCATGCATTGCAGCGTTGCAGGCGCCGGTTATTATGATGAGCCAGAACAGGCAGGAAGAAAAGGATCGCAACCGGGCTAAAAATGATTACATGATTAATTTAAAGTCAGAGCTTGAAATAAGGCTATTGCACGATAAATTAGACCACCTTATTTTAAACCAGCAGGCCAAACTAATGGAAATACAGCAAATACAAATTGATATGATGAGCGATATAATTGAGCACATTAATAAAGGGCCGGTTAAACCAAAACAAAAAAACAGCAATGGATAACATGTTAAAACCCATAGCCTGTTGTAAATCTTATATAGATTGTACCGTATCTTAAGCATTAAATTGCCGGCTATATGAAAAAATACCTCGTTGGCATTTTTTATTCATTGCCTGTGCAGTTGTTATTACTGCACCTGCGCCGCTACCAGGTATTACTCATTTTTTGGTATATACTGTTTGCTACAATAAGCGGCAACTTTCTTGAAACGTATGGCGCAAACTCGCTTTATCTCGCCCCCGAATACTTAGACAAGGTTAATTTTTTAAGTACAGCTACTGTAGGTTTTGCCTTAGCTATATTTGTAATGAGCTGGAACATTACCACATTTATACTGCATGCCAAATACATTAAATTTCTCGCAACAACTGCACAGCCTTTTTTAAAATATTGTATAAACAATGCTTTGCTGCCCATTATACTTATTATAACCTACGTGCTGTATGCTGTGCATTATGCCATTTACCAGGAGTTAATGAATACCGGCAGAATAATTATGCTTTCACTCGGCTCACTGCTGGGCTTTACGCTATCAATATCCATTGCTGCAGTTTATTTTTATAACGCGGATAAAACTATTTACCGCCGCATGGAAGCTGTACTTACCAATGCCAATCTAAAGTATGAGAAAAAAGCAAAAAGGAGACGGCCTCATTTTAGTACAGACGGCTTAAGGGTTGATTGGTTTTTAAGCGCTACCCTTGGCTTACGCAAGCCCCGTATAGTAAGGCACTATAGCCAGCAATTTCTTGACAGCATTTTTAAACGCCACCATATTGCCGCAGTGCTGATTGTTTTGCTGGCCTTTGTTTCTCTTATAAGCATTGGTTATTTTTCTGAGAGTAAGCTATTCCAGTTTCCTGCCGCTGCAAGCATTACTGTTTTTTTTGCTATACTTATTGCCGCAGCAGGGGCTATTTCGTTATTTCTGCGCAGCTGGGCCATACCTGTTTTATTCGCTGTATTAGTTTTATTTAACTGGTTGTATAAACACAACATAATTGACCCTACAAATAAGGCATACGGCCTTAATTATATTAACCACGATAAAAGGCCCTTTTACAACGAAGAGAGCGTTGCCAGCCTGGCAAACAAGGACAGCGTGAGTGCAGATGTTACCGCGTATGAACAAATTTTAAGCCGCTGGAAAGAAAAGCAGCAGGAGGAAAAGCCAGTGATGTTTATAGTTGATGTAAGCGGTGGAGGCATAAGAAGCGCATCGTTTACCATGAACGTACTGCAGGCGCTTGACAGCCTTACCAATGGAAGGTGCATGCAGCATACAGCCCTTATAAATGGCGCATCAGGAGGCATGCTGGGCGCAGCATATTTCAGGCAACTGTACTGGGAAAAGAACAAAGGCATTGTTAAAGACCTTCACGACAAACGCTATGTTGATGACATATCAAATGATTTATTGAATCCGTTGTTTGCTTCCTTTGTATCCCGCGATATTATGGGTCCCGTAAAAAAATTCAGGATAAATGGCAACGCTTACCCCAAAGACAGGGGGTATTCTTTTGAAGAAAAATTAGATGAAAATACCCGTGGCATCTTAAATAAAACACTGGGCGATTATGCAGCTCCTGAGCAACAGGCTGCTATACCTATAATGTTTTTTAACTCTACCATAAACAGGGATGGCAGGCAAATGATAATAAGTACCCACCCTGTACGGTTTTTGATGAACCATTCAGCAGACAGCAGCATCAATCTTCCCCAGCAACCGGATGCTGTGGATTTTATAAGTTTTTTCCGCAATCAAAACCCGTATGGTCTGCGAATATTATCAGCCTTAAGAATGAATGCCACTTTTCCTTACGTATTGCCAAACGTTGCCTTACCCAGTAACCCCGTTATAACAGTTATGGATGCCGGGTTAAGAGACAATTTCGGCCTGTCAACCTCGTTGCGCTTTATCACTACTTTCAAAAGCTGGCTTAAACAGAACACTTCAAAAGTGGTGTTGATACAGGTACGGGATAGAAAATTAGGAGACTGGGATAGTACGGGTGCCAACGCTGCAAACGCGCTTGATTTTATTACCCAACCCCTGTTGATATTACAAACCAATTGGTACAAATTGCAGGAATACTACCAGGGCGACCAGCTTGCCTATTTGTCGCAGGTGCCAGGCCTTAATTTTAAGCGGGTTATATTTCAATACCAGCCGGAATCTAAAAACTCCTCCGCTTCGCTCAGCTTTCATCTTACAGCGGCAGAAAAAGTTGATATTGCTGCCGCACTTTATACCCCTTTTAACCGGCAGTCTTTTAAGCAGGTACAACAATTGCTTGGTAAGTAAGCAGTAATGCAGCTATTGTGTCACAGCTTTTTTAATACTGGCATACGCCAGTAACAGAAACGCCGTACAAGCCAGGCAAAAACTCCAGCCCTGTATATGCTCATGCGGCCTGAATGTAAATAAAAAACCGGCATGTGCTACTGCAAAAGGTTTTGTCACAATGTCCCAGCTATTAAACCTTAAATACCTGCCCAAATAAATGCCGAAACTGGCGGCAAAAAGCAAAAAAACGGTTAAAGGCCAATGCCACCGGCGGGGGCTGTAGGCAGCCAAAAATTTCTCTACATCGTTCAATGATATAAATCCAGCTAAAAGGCCGCACCATGCGGCTGAAAGCACCAGCAGCAAATCAAACCATTGCGGTACGCCGGGGCGTTTCTCAAAGTGAAATATATCTGTAATTAAATAAGGCGCGTTGGGGAAAAAAAGCAGCCACAGGGCACAAATAAATATAGATGCGATTGTAATATGTTTTGCACCACGCAACCTCCTGCTTAAAAAAAGCGGCACAATAGCCAGCAACAGGTTCCAGGGATAAAACATATACATTACAGTGCCGGTGTAAGCAACTCTTACACCCAGCAAACAAACGGTAAATGCCAAAAACGCTGCCAGCATTTTTTCGGCAGGTGTTAATATCAATTTCATAGCCTGAAAATCTTCGGTAAAAAAATAATAACTGCAATAACAATGCTTATAACAGAAGCAAAAAGCACTGCCGCTGCCGATACATCTTTAATAATCTTTATAACGGGGTGCTGCTCCTTATGTACTATATCACACAACTTTTCTATTGCACTGTTAAGCATTTCAAGAGATAAAACTGCACCAATACACAACAACACAGCAACCCAGTCTGTTGCTGATATATGCAATGCAACAGCAAAACCAACAGTAACAATAGCAGCAACAAGTTGTACCCGGCCATTGCGCTCGTGACGAAAAAAGTACAACAAGCCATTAAAAGCATGTTTAAAAGCTAAGGGCATGCTTTGTTTTTTCACGGTATTCACTTTATAAAACATTACTACAATTTATGCAATTGCCGGCAATGGAGAGGGGGACTTTGCTGTTTTTTTGTTGTTATTAACTTTACACATATAGCGCCACCAGGATCTTTTTTTATTTTCATATTGAAAATTTTAATACCCCGGTATTATTCAGCAGGTGTGCACTGCAGGTTGTAATAGAAAGAAGGTGCCGCGTAACTAAACAGGAACCGGCACACTTCTTTTCCACATAACCACTGCACCATTTAACTGAAACAGGGTCTTAGGGTTGAAAATCAGTTAAGACACGCTCGGGGGCATTATACCAATTAATTTTCCTGGTTACATACATAATAACAGCAACAGCTATAAATAATGCAATACTTCCTGTAAGCAATGCAGTGTCTTCCAAACTTATCAGTATATAAATAATGCTATACAGGCCAATAAGCAAAAAACAAACAATTACTGCAGAACGTGTTGTTTTAAAGTGTGTCTTTGCGTAAAGTGAAATAAGTACGGTAGTTGCTGCTGCTGCAATTAAATATGCATATTCAAAAAGCATCATTTCGCTTATGGATACAAGTAACGTATAAAATATAACCAGCGCAATACCAATAAGCGCATATTGCACAGGATGCACCGGCCTTTTTTGTAATAATTCAAAAGTAAAAAATAATGCAAACGTAAGCCCGATAATAAGTATTGCATACTTTGCGCTGCGCATTGATTTAACGTACTGCCCTACTGGCTGTATCAACGTAACACCAAACACAATATCGCTGTGATTGGCAAAGCTGCTGGTAACTATATTACTAAACGGAAGGTTGGCAGCATTAAACTTCCAATTGGCTAAAAATCCTTGTCCGGAAATATGCCGTTGCAACGGTAACGTATTGCCGTCAAATGATGGATTTGGCCACGATGACTTTATTTCATAATTACTAAAAGAAGCAACCGGTAAAAAATGCAGGCTTGCACTTCCCCGCAAATTAATAGCCGTGTTAAATCCTATGCTATTTGCCAGCTCTGTGCCGGTAATTGACACTGGACAAGACAGGCCAGTACTATCAATAATTGTATTAGGTAAGCCATTTGTTAACGAATACACGGTGTTCCCTAATTTAATTTCAAGTTTATCTTCAATACCCCTGAAGTCAGACAGGCCAAAACACAACCTGGCATCCTTAAGTATCAATGTTGAAGAATCAATATTTTGAGGGTACCGAAAACTACCGCTAAATACAAGTGAAGTCCTGTATAACATCACTTTAAAGATTGAGCGCTTACGGTCTTCCTCTGTAATTTCTCCTTTTACTTTTAATTCGTCAGCCAACAGCACTAATTGTTTCTTTTGAGCCGGATTTCCATTTAAGTAATAAGGTATCGAAAGGTAAGGTGCGGATAATGTTTGTGGCTTAGCCCATTTGCTGCTTACCTCTTCCACTACTTGTTGCTGCCTGTCCTGGCGCTCGGTAATTAAATGTTGTACCAGGTTTGACGGTATTAGCATAATTAACACAAGCGCTCCTATCACTACACTCTTTATCAATATTTTATTAGATAATCCCGTCGTCTCCCGGGCTGTATCTCCGGGCTGAAAATTTGATATAAAAGAAGCCATATTACGTATTTATTGGTTTACCGTTTTTACCTTTGCGCTACAAATCTTTCTTCTTTAAAAACCCCTGTAACACAGCATGGGCAGCAACAACACCCATACAACACAGCCAGCATGCAAACACCATAGTGCGCAACGCTGTTTCTCTCTTTTCTATTTCAACAAGAGCCCTGCCTGCAACCACATAGCCTGTACCCGCAAGGTTGGTGTAAACAACTACTGCAGCTATACGTGCGGCAGGCGAGGGTTGCCATGTTACCAAATATTCACCATCCTGCTTTGCTTTCTCCAGTACTCCGGCAGGTATAACGGGTATATTGCCGCCGAGCAACCCGTTAGATGCAACAACTTTATTCTCCTCGTTGTACACCTGTATAAAAGGGGACAAGCTTCCTTCCACATCAACTGTGCCTGCAGGCACCACTTCAACAGGCAACTTGTTATTCTTTAAAGCCAATACAGCATCTCTTGCCATTTGTATTTGAGGGTCGTTGGCGCCCGTACGGTAGCATTGTTGTATGGCTGTATATACCAGCAATAAAATGCCGCTGACAATTATAGACGCAGCAGCATGCGAAAAAAAAACGGTACGCATATAATTTGATTTTACCGGTTATTAAAAAGTGCTTCTATTCCCTGCCCGGCAGGTGTTACAAAATAGTCTCTTATTTTACGGTGGTTAATTGCAAGAGATGCCCAGCCAGCCATTATTGCCGCAAGGGGAAAGAACGAAATGTAATCATGAAAATCAAACAGAAATTCAATTGATCCCCTAAAAAAAAGGGCAAGCGGGCCCAGCACCGCAACCGGGACGGCTATAAAAAGCAGGCTATAAACTACCGGCAGGCGAAGCCTGCTGACAGCTAATACTGCAAAGAGTACTGCGAAAACAAGAAGCGACGCAAGGCTGGTTACCAATGCAAAAAACAGGGAAATAATGTATAGCCCGGGGTTTAAAAGAGCCGGCAAAGAAAAACAGGCATACAACCCAAGGGCGTAAATGTAAATCGAAAATATTAATTTCATAAAAAGCACTTTGTATTTCAAAGTAAAAATGTAAAAAAATTACCCTATTGAACGTATCATTTTTTCAAGTGCATCCAGGTGCGCCTTAAATGCTTTTTCACCGGCTTTTGTAACACTGTAGGTTGTATTTGTTTTCCTTCCTATAAATCCCTTCTGCACTTTAATATACCCGCTTTCCTCCAATGTTTTTAAATGGCTGGCAAGGTTACCGTCTGTAACCAGTATCAGTTCTTTTAAATCATTAAAATTTATCTCCTCGTTTACAAGCAGGGCGCTCATTATCCCCAGCCGTATGCGACTGTCAAAAACTTTATTCAAATGTTCTATCGGGTTCTTCATTCCGCTGCTATCTCTTAAACATAATTATTTATCAATTAGCCTATATTTCGGCACCCGCGCGTTCATACCGCCACCACATGGCAGCACCATATATTATATGCAATACCCCAAAACCAAGCGCCCAAAAAATTAGCCCATAACCAACAAGCAGCAAATTTACCAGTCCAAGTATCAACTCGCAATAACCCAGGTACTTTATTTCTGACAAAGTGTACTTACCCGCATTAACCAATGCAAGTCCATAAAATATAAGACACCCGGGTGCTATTAACCCATAAATACCGGCACTCATCAACTTTAATATATATATGCCGCCAACAGCTACCGGTACACTTACACTTGCAAAGAGACGCCGGGAGGTTTTGCCCCATAATTTAACTCCTTTCCTCCGGCTGCGTAAATATGTAAATATAAAAGCAAGAATAAAAGCAGCAACAAAAGTTATTATTCCAATTGTTAATAAATGATAAGTAAGCTGGCTGTACCCTGTTCCCCTGCCGGCAATAGTACCCCTGCTGTTAAAGTCATAGCCGACGGAAGTTAAGTTTGCCATACTTTCACCATTTTCATGTATGGCATCCTTAGCAAACCACGCCCCGGCAAGTGCACACATCCCTGCGGAAATACCGCTTAGGCCGCTAAGGCTGATGAAGCGGCTGCTGCGCTCCATAATATTTTTAATATCGTTCAGGGTGTTCAGGGGGTGGTTGGGCTCAGTCATAAAAGCACTTTGAATTTCAAAGTAACACCACAAAAGCATTATTGCCAAATTTTTATGTAATTTTTTTTTTGCTGTTTTTCAATTCACAAAAAAATTACAATTTATCTGCTGTGCAGGAAAGCCTCCATAACGGCAAGTGTGTGCCATTTAATTTGTTTCTTTGTAACAATTTTGTTTAATCAATATATTGTTACATGTGGTTTAACCTGGCAAAACTTATTCTTCGTTTTAAAGTACCCTTATTGGTTATTTTACTTGCAGCAGTGGTATTTATGGGGTATGAAGCAAGCAAGGTGCAAATGAGTTACGAGTTTAGCAAAGCAATACCAAC
>DASZUX010000351.1:0-2041 GCA_035547455.1 Chitinophagaceae bacterium | reverse complement strand
CAAACTCCGACAAGGATTGTAATACCAACTATTTCCAGGCTGATTACCTCTTCCGTGCCGGTAAATACCAGGAATCGCTGGCCAAAGCTGACTCAATGGCTAATGGCGAATGCAAAAGCTACGAAAGGATTAACATGCTTTATGCCTACGATTATGACAGGTTGGGTGATTCAGTAAAGGCAAAAAGCTACCTGGAACAGTTCTTCAGTGTGTCTAAAGAGCCCCAGCCGGACGACTATGTACTGGCCGCAAAGGTTTATGCAAAATTCCCCGGTTTTGAAGACACTGCATCAGTTTACTTAAACAAAGCGCTTGAACTGGATACCATTAAAAAGAACAAAATTGAATATGCTTCTACAGGGTACACCATTATGCTAAAGGCCAATAAATTGCGCCAGGCGGCACAATGGGCAAAAATGAAAGCCACCCTTTCAGGCGAAGCTAAAATTGCCGAATATCCTTACTACCAGCTTACCACTGCTGCCATTGATGCCATAGATGTAAGTAAAGACAGTGTGACCATCATGCAGCAATACATGCTGGCAGATTCACTTTCCAAAGCGTACATTGCCGATTATCCTGATAAAACGCAGGGTTACAACAGCGATGTTATCGCAGCAAAAAAAGCTGATAAAGATACTACCTGGGGGCTGGCAATTGAACCCATGGCAGCAGCAAATAAATTTTACGAAGCAGATACCGCCGCACGTTCTAAAAAACTGTTGTTCCTGGACGGTTATTATGAACTGCTGTATTATTTAAGGTATGCAAAGGATTTGCCCCGTATTGAAGAGTATAAAAAGGCTGTGCAGTTAATTGATGAGCTGTTGCCTTTCTTCCCTGATACAACCAGCGATGAAAATAAGTACTTTACACAAACAAGAGCGGCCATACAAGCCTCAATTGATAAATACGAAAAAGGAAGGCAGCAATCTTCCTCCGGCGGTACTAAGCCCTCCGGTGCTAAGCAGAAATAACAATAAAGCAAAAAATAACAAAAAACTCCTCTTTAAAGAGGAGTTTTTTATTTTAACCGTATGCGCTTACTTTTGCTGCATAACTAATGCCTTATGCATACTTTGCTTAATGTAATGCTTGATGCAAATACCTCAAATACCGCCGGTAACTACGTACCAATAGCCTTGCAATTATTATTTGCCGCCGGTTTTGTAGTAACTGTTATGGTGGCTACACACCTTCTCGGCCCTAAAAGGTCAACTGCGGGTAAGCTGCAAAACTTTGCAAGCGGTATTGAAAGCCACGGCAACGCCCGTACGCCTATGGCTATTAAATACTTCCTTGTGGCTATATTGTTTGTGTTGTTTGATGTGGAAGTTATTTTCTTTTACCCTTACGCTGTAAACTTTAAAAGCCTTCACTGGCAGGGCTTTTGGGAAGTGCTGCTGTTTGTGGGTTTTTTCCTGGCCGGGTTTATCTACATAATAAAAAAAGGTGCGTTAAAGTGGGAGGATTAGTTGCCCCTGCACTGCCCCTTATAAGTCATTTTTCACTTTACTATATAAAACAAGGTATTTAAAATTGGCAGTTGTGTGTTACTTTTGCAAGTCGTTTAGTAAAGTGGTGCTGTAGTAATAAAGGCCATGGCTGAATGTTTTCTTATTAAATTAAATTAATGTGTTATGGCACGTCCGGTAAGGTTTAACATACATCCTAAAAAAGCAGATATACACGATAATATTGCCATTGCAGGCATGCCCGAAGGCTCAATGGGCGAAGGGTATTTTGCAACAAAGCTGGAAAGCGTAATAGGCCTTGCCCGTAAAAATTCATTATGGCCGCTGCCGTTTGCTACATCATGCTGCGGTATTGAGTTTATGGCCACAATGGCTGCCAATTACGACCTTTCAAGGTTTGGCGCCGAAAGGCTTGGGTTTACCCCCCGCCAATGCGATTTACTGATGGTAATGGGTACCATTGCCAAAAAAATGGGCCCTGTATTAAAACAGGTGTACCTGCAAATGGCTGAACCCCGGTGGGTAATGGCTGTAGGCGCGGGCGCTTCATCAGGGGGTATTTTTGA
>DASZUX010000350.1:0-3748 GCA_035547455.1 Chitinophagaceae bacterium | reverse complement strand
CTGCCTGCGGCTTACCGTTGAAAAGGTCTTCGGGAGGGTTGGCATAGCCAATGAAGGCTTTTGGGGAATTCCTGTGAAACCGTCTGCCAGTTATAGAGCATCGTTTTATATAAAAGGAACAGCACGCAAACCGCCCTTCCGCTGGCCCTGGGAACCCAAACCGGCCACGCCACCGCTGCCGGATATAGAAAACAATACAGCCGGACCGATAACAGTATCTCTTGAAAGTAACGACGGTAGCACGGTGTTTGCTTCAGGTACCATCAACCTGGAAAAAAATGACTCATGGAAAAAATATGAGCTTACCTTGACGACATCCGCTAACATTCAACCAACAAAAGATGCACGCTTTGTAATTTCCACCACCCGCACCGGTTTATATTATTTCAACCTTGTTTCGCTGTTCCCCACTACCTATAACAATCGCCCCAACGGTAACAGGGTGGATATTATGCAAATGCTGGTGAACATGAAACCAAAATTTCTTCGTTTCCCCGGGGGTAATTTTTTGGAAGGCCCTTTACTCACCGATGCTTTCCCCTGGAAATCCACCCTCGGTCCATTAGAGAACAGGCCTGGTCATAAAGGATCCTGGGGTTACCGGCCTTCAGACGGCATGGGATTGCTTGAGTTTTTAACATGGTGCGAGGATATGGACGCAGAGCCCGTATTGGCGGTGTATGCAGGCTATTCACTAAGCGGGGACCACGTTGACGCCGGCCCGTTGCTTAAGCCTTATGTGGATGATGCCCTTGACGAAATAGAATATGTAACAGGTGATACCACAACATATTGGGGTGCAAAACGTGCGGCCGGCGGTCATCCTAAACCATTTAAACTCCACTATGTGGAAATCGGCAATGAAGATTGGTTTGACCGCTCCAATAGCTATGACGGCCGGTTTAAGCAATTCAGGGCTGCAATAGAAGCAAAATATCCACAATTGACGTGTATTTCAACGATTGCTGATGCACAATATCCTTCGATGAAGGTGACAGGCAAACCTGCTGAAATAGTGGATGAACATTATTACAGGGATGCCTGGGAGATGTGGGCAAACGCTTCACAATATGATCAATATGACCGAAACGGCCCTAAGATATTTGTGGGCGAATGGGCAACACGCGAAGGGGCGCCCACAACCAATTTAAACGCCGCCCTGGGTGATGCTGCATGGATGACCGGCATGGAACGGAACGCAGATCTCGTTGTCATGTCGTGTTATGCTCCACTCTTTGCAAATGTAAACAAGGGTACCGCAACAGCACCAAAAGCATGGCAATGGGATTCTGACCTGGTAGGCTATGATGCATTGAACAGTTACGGTTCGCCGTCCTATTACGTACAAAAAACCTTCAGCCATTATCTGGGTAATAAGATTGTTCCTGCAACATTTGAACATGTTCCTGTTCAAAACCGGCCGCTTACAAAAAAAGATAGCGCTGATGGAATAAAAATAAAACAGGTGCCAACACTTTTTTATTCGGCAACAATGAATGATACAACGGGGGTTATTTATTTAAAAGTTGTTAATACCATAAGCAAAAGTCAAAGCCTGCAAATAGCGCTTAATGGGGTTGAAAAAATGTTGCCGGAAGGGGTATCGGTCACGATTAAAGGTGATAAACCGGGAGATACAAACAGCATTACAGATCCGGGGAAGATCCTTCCGGCTACTACTGTTTTTAAAGGCGTAAGCAGGCATTTTATGTATACAGCGCCCGCGCTGAGTATCACTGTGCTGCAGTTGCAAGTAAACAAAGTACACTAATGCCACTAATGGCCTCTATTATGAAAATGGGTCATATCGAACACCCTGGTTAATTCCGCAGCTTGCTCATAACGAATTGATAATGAGGAAAAAAAGGTACTCTTTATCGAAAAAAAAGGGGATTTTTTTGCAAAAATCCCCTTAGGTGGAGCTGGCGGGGGTCGAACCCGCGTCCAAACACATTTGCCATAAGTCTTCTACATGCTTATTTCATTATTAATTGTCGGCGCATAACAGGAACTGAACCAACCGATCATACGCTTAGCTGGATGGTCTTAGGCAACAGTCACAGCCTTCTGTTGCAGCATTCTGTGTTTGTTTTTTAGTCGGCGGCGGAGCGTGGTAACAGAACAACCGGCTCAACGCGGCCCTAATGACTATCTAATCACTGATTAGGCAGCCATGGCATACTGAGTATTGCCATTTGTAGTTTGAATATTCAGATTAAAGTGCTAATTATCCAACGCACTGCATGCTTATACCTACCGTAAACTGTGCTGTCAAAACCAATACAGCCCCGGGTGAACCTGCAAAATTAATAAAAAGCAGCTGATTGGCAGGCATAATGGTTAAGGATTGCTATATAAATTTTGTTAAGGGTTATTTGTACGGTAACAGGGCTGTTTGTTAATCAGTTATCTTCACAGTATATGAGCGGAGATAAAACACCTGTTGAAGTATATACCAATAATTCGGAAGCATATAATGACGAGATAGCAAGGTTAAAAGCAAGAAAAACTGCCATTGGCTGGCTGCGGCTGCTGGTAGTAGTGGCGGCAATAGTTACTATAAAATTAAGCTGGTATACAGCGCTTTGGATAATTGCCGGTGAAGCGGTTTGTTTTATTGCTGCTTTTTTATACGTAGTATCGCTGGATACTGATGTAAAGCAACTGCTGCTTAATGCTGAAAGGCTGCTGCAAATAAATAAGGATGAACTGGCGGTACTAAACTTCAATTTCCAGGACAGGGAGGAAGGAATGCAATTTGCCCAAACAGTGCATAATTATGCAAATGACCTTGATATCTTCGGGCCGTCTTCCATATACCAATACATCAACCGTTGTACATCTGAACAGGGTAAGCAGGCATTGGCTGAAAAATTACTGGAACCTGCCGGCAAGGAAACCATTGTTTTAACGCAGGAGGCGGTTAAAGAACTATCAGGCAAAACCCCTTGGCGACAGCAAATGCAGGCCTTTGGCATGGCCCAACCGTTAACAAAGAACACCGAGAAGAAAATAAACGACTGGTTTAAAAAACCAAGGGTGTTTGGCGGAAAAAAATGGTGTTTTGTTGCCCGCATATTCCCGGTACTGTCGCTTAGCGCATTGGCATTATATGTATTTGATGTTATTCCTGCAGCAGTATTCTGGCTGCTTGTATTTTGTTTCCTGGTTATTGCTTTTTCTATCAGTAAAAAAATTCATGCTACGTGGTTGCTGCTCTCTAAAATTGTGGAGCAGGTAGATACAGTATCAAACCAGCTTGCATTTATTGAAGAGGAGGCGTTTAAGGCAGCGCTTATTAACAAAATACAAAACAGTTTGCAAAATGCCGGGGCAGAAAAAGCTTCGGTTGAAATAAAAAACCTGAAGGCCATTTTAAACAGGTTTGATGTGCGGCTTAACACCTTTGCTTTTTTATTACTGAATACTTTCCTGTTATGGGATTTATGGCAGTTGCTTTACCTGGATGAGTGGAAAGAGAAAAATGCAGGCGCTGTTGCAAACTGGTTTAGCGCTGTAGCAGCAATGGAAACTTTGTCAAGCCTGGCAACATTGGCCTTTAACCAGCCACAGTGGTGCTTTCCTGCAATAAGCGACAAGCATTTTACTTTTGAGGCGAATGAACTCGGCCACCCCCTTATACCACCAGCCAAAAGAGTAAATAACAGCTTTGCGCTTAAAGGGGTTGGTAAGGTAAGCATCGTAACCGGCTCAAACATGGGTGGTAAAAGCACTTTTCTGCGCAGTG
>DASZUX010000349.1:0-4906 GCA_035547455.1 Chitinophagaceae bacterium | reverse complement strand
AGCCAAGCTGCACTTTTTTATTATAGGGGTTAGGCCCGTAAGGGTTGGCCATTGATGTAAACCCCTTGCCGTTGGTTACAAACACTGTATTGCCTACAACCCTTACGCAAGTAGGATACCAGCCTACCGGTATAAACCCTTTTGATTTGCTGCTGCCCGGCGCACTTACATCGTACACGGCAAGGCAATTATTATCGGCGTTGGCTATGTACAAGGTTTTTTCGTCGGTGCTGAGGGCAACGCTGTTTGTTGTTGAACCCATTACCGAATTAGGGTACAGCGCAGCATTTAATGTTTCGAGCACCCGGCGCTTTTTTATATCTATTACAGATACGCTGTTATCATTTGCATTGGCAACAAAAAGATACTGGCCTTTTTTAGTAAGGCAAATATCGTTAGGGTTATCGCCTACGGCAACAGAATCAACCAGCCGGTTTTCAACAGTACTATATACCAGTATTTTATCGCCGCCCCAAAGTGAAATATACAGCTCTTTTTTGTCTGGCGACAAAAGGCAGGTATAGGCTTCTGCACCAAGTGGTAAAATATGGGTAACTTTTTTGGTTACCAGGTTTACCACATACAGGCTGTTATCTTCTTTGGTTACCACATACAGGGTATGTGCAGCATCATTAATATCAATACCGGCAGGCGAAATTTTTACGGGCCATTTATCTCCAAGCTTAATGCTGTCATTCAATACCAGTTTATTGTTTTTTACAGCGTATTTCAATATCCAGTTGTCGTTACCACCAGAAGCATACAGGTATTTTTCATCTGCACTAAACTTTAAGCCCAGCCACGATTTTGGAATATCAACACTGTCAAGCCTAACCTGGCTTTTTATGTCAATTAGCTGCAGCGATTGCGTGCTTTGGCCGTTATTGGTTACAGCCATGTATTTTTTTGAAGAAGAAACAGCAATATTAAGCGGCAGGTCGCCCACTTGTATTGAGGCGCCTACGGGGGTAAGGCTCCAGCCGTTTGGCAACTCAATTCTTTTTGCGGCCAGTTGTTGTGCTGGTTGTGAGCAGACAATTGTAAAAAAAGAAAAAGATGCAGCAATTAATAGTATTCTTCTCATTTCTTGCCATTTTAAATGCTAAAGGTAATGGTAAATAAAGTGTAATGAAGCAACGTAATAATCAATTAATAAAGTAAGATATATTTTTAAAAGAAGCCTTAATAACTGTATGTTTCAGTTAATATTCCTTGCTACCTTCATTCATCATGCGCAAGTTCCTGCAAAAAATTCTTACAAAACCGGTAATATGGGCTGCCAATAAATTTTCCTCCAACCCAAAAAGCAGCCGCGTTTTTAGCGCACTTACCGCATTACTGGGTGAAATTGAAAAGGGCAATACCAAAAAAGGGCAGGTGATACAAATGGGTGGCAACCACAGAAAATTTATCATCCTGTCTGACCAGCACAAAGGCGCGCGGGATGATGCAGACGATTTTGCCGGCGCAGAAAAAAATTATCTTGCTGCACTTGATTACTATTACCATAATAGTTTTTATTACATTAACCTGGGTGATAGTGAAGAGCTTTGGGAAAATACCCTCTCAACCGTTAAAAAACACAATACCGCCACATTTGAAAAGGAAAAGCTTTTTCTGCAGCAAAAAAGATTTACCAAAATTTACGGCAACCACGACTTGTATTGGGGTAATGACCCGCTTGCACCATTGCAACTGGAAAGTATTTATGGCCAAAAAGTTCGTATTTATGAAGGTGTGTTGTTAAAAGCGCCTGTAAACAACACTGCTATTACCATTTTTTGTACGCATGGCCACCAGGGTGATTTGCAAAGCGACGGTAACTGGTTCAGCAAGTTTTTTGTGGCTATGGTATGGCAACCACTACAGGCTTACCTTAAAATTAATCCAAATACCCCTGCCTATAATGTACAGTTAAAAACACTGCATAATACCCTGATGTACGAATGGAGCGCCGCCCAAAAAAATACCATTTTAATAACGGGACATACGCATCAGCCTGTATTTGAATCGCTCACGTTGCTTGAACGGCTGTACAGCCAGTTAGAAGAAGCAAAAGCGAAAAACGACATGGCCGCGGTAAAGGAAATAGAGTCTCATATTACAGTACGGTTATTTAAGGGGGAAACGGGCACTACCTACTCAAAATACAAACCCGGTTATTTTAACAGTGGCTGCTGCTGTTTTAGCGACGGTGATATTACAGGCATTGAAATTGAAGATGGCCATATAAGGCTTGTTAAATGGGAATACGAAGGGAAAGAGCCTACCCGCAAGATTTTAGAAGAAGCAGGCTTAAAGGATATTGCAGGGCGTTTAGGGTAGAGGTAATTGAGTTTTTTACTACCCGGTGAAAAAAAATTCCTTTATTTAAAATATTAGCTTTACCTGTTCGTCAGCATTAGTAAGATGGAGGGTGTGATGACGATAACCGAAACTATGGCCGATAACCGCAAACGCAAAATAACGGAGGTAATAAACACTTACAGCAAGCGTTTGCTCGGTTTCATACGTAAACGTGTTGATAATCCATCAGATGCTGAAGACATTCTGCAGGATGTTTTATTCCAGTTTGTTGACAATACACAACCTATTGAGCAGTTGAGCGGCTGGCTTTTTACCGTAGCGCGTAACAAAATAACCGACAGGCAGCGTAAACAAAAGCCTGATCTTTTGGATGATATTTTTTCAGGCAACGGCGAAGAAGAGTGGCTGGGGTGGGCAGAATTGTTTTTTGACGAAAAAAACAACCCCGAAACAGAATACCTGCGCAATATGTTTTGGGATGCCCTGAATACCGCCCTGGACGAGCTGCCGAAAGAGCAGAAAGAGGTTTTTGTAATGAACGAACTGGAAGGCATACCATTTAAAGAAATAGCCGAAAAAACCGGCGAACCTGTTAATACTTTATTATCGCGCAAACGTTATGCAGTATTGCATTTACGTGAGCGGCTTAAAGTATTGCATGATGAAATATTAAACTATTAAAAAAAGTATATGAAAAAGAAATTTCGGGCAGTAAAGGCAGTGGGTATTTTATTAATAGTTTCTGCGGTGTTTACCTTGCTTAGTTTTATTGTAATGCTGTTATGGAATAACGTGCTGGCAGCAGTTGTACATGTTGGTGTGGTTACTTTCTGGCAGGCGGCGGGGCTGCTGTTACTCAGCAAGATTTTGTTTGGCTTTGGCGGCAAACCCTTCAGAAAACACCATAACCCGGCTGAACATGCATGGAGAAAGCAGATGATTAGCAAATGGCAGAATATGAGCCCTGAAGAAAGGAAGAATTTTAAAGAAGAATTCAGGCAACGTTGCAGGGGCGGATGGTATGGAAACCGGGGCTGGAAAGATGAATTTAACAGGCACGAAGAGAAAACAGAAGAGGTATAGATAAGCGGTAACCGGAATTTAAGTTGATTTTCTCTGCCCCCGGCACCAAAGACCGTGCAGGATGCACCTTCCTCACGGTCTTTGTTTACAATAGTAAGCTGATAATACTCTTTTAAATGAAAAACCCCAACTGTTATGGAAGTACTTGTTTTTAAAACCAATGTTGAAAACAATAAGCAGGTAAGTACCCTGTTGCCGGTGCTTAAAACATTACAGGGTATATTGCGCTGGAATGTTGACCTGCAGGATATTGATAAAGTGCTGCGCATTGAAGCTATAAGCCTTTCGCCACGCATGATAGAGAGCGCTTTACAGCAGGCCGGTTATTTTTGTAAGGAGCTTGAATAACAATTATTCGCTGCCGTAAAACCCAGGTTTGAAAGTTTCAAAAAAACGGCATGGGTTGAAGGCAGGCTCAAATTTTATCTTTCTTTAATGTAACTTGGCATAGCTAAATAACACTTTATGCCAAACAAACTGCTGGCCTGTTTTGCGGGCCTGTGTTTTACCCTTTCATCAGTATTTGCGCAAAAAACAACAGCCATTAAATGCGGCAGCCTGTTTGATGCAAAGGCGGGTATCTTGCTTAACAACCAGGTAATACTTGTAAAAGGTAATGTTATACTATCGGTTAGCCCATGGTCTTCTTTTAACGAGAAGGCAGACACTACTATTGATTTAAGCGGTTATACAGTATTGCCCGGGCTGATTGATGCCCACACCCATGTATTGCTGCAGCAGGATATTACCACAAAAGAATATGCTGACCAACTTTTGCAGGAATCTATTCCTTACCGCACCCTGCGCGCAGCAAGAAGTGCACGCATATCCCTGCAAAACGGCTTTACTACCATACGCGACCTTGAAACTGAAGGCGCCATGTATGCAGATGTTGACGTTAAAAAAGCTGTTAACCGCGATGTTATACCCGGGCCTCGGATGTTTGTTGCTACAAGGGCTATTAATACGGTAGGCCATTACGCATTGAGCCCGCAGGAATTTAACTGGGAGCTTGACCTGCCACAGGGCATACAAATTGTAAACGGGGCAGATGAAGCCCGACGTGCCGTTCGTGAGCAAATAGCCCACGGTGCAGACTGGATTAAAATATATACAGACAGGGGCTACTACAAGGCGGCTGACGGCAGTTACCATGGGCTGAAGAATTTTACAAAAAATGAACTGGACGCCATTAACAGTGAAACGGCAGGCAGTCTTAAAAAACTGGCAGCCCATGCTGTAACGCATGAAGGCATACAGGATGCCGTGTATGCAGGCGCCGCAAGTATTGAGCATGGCTTTGGGATGGATGACGACTGTATTGCACTGCTGGCCCAAAAACATGTGTACTGGTGCCCCACGATTTATATATGTGATTATATGAGCGAACCCCGCGCCAAAGACGGTGAAATGATGGATAAGTATTTTATGCAAACATTCGGCGCAACATTTAAAAAAGCTTTAGATGCCGGGGTTAAAATTGTGTATGGTACCGATATTGGCGGGTATAGCTGGG
>DASZUX010000348.1:0-2660 GCA_035547455.1 Chitinophagaceae bacterium | reverse complement strand
TAGTGGTAATAATAATAACGCCGTTGGCGCCCCTTGTTCCATAAATTGCAGCGGCAGAAGCATCCTTTAATACTGAGAACGATTCAATATCATTGGCATTAATAAAGCTTAAAGGGCTGCCCGCACCGGCAACACCGCTATTTTCAAGCGGCACCCCATCAATTACTATAAGGGGATCGTTACTGGCGTTTAATGAGGAACCTCCACGTATGCGTATCACACTTCCTGAACCTGGCTGGCCACCATTTGAAATGATAGATACACCGGCTACCTTGCCTGATATAAGTTGCTCAGGTGTAGATATAGCCCCTTTTTGAAAATCTTTTTCACTAACGGTAGCTATGGAACCGGTCAGGTCTTTTTTCCTTACAGAGCCATACCCCACCACTACCACATCGTTAAGTGAGGTACTTGTTTGCACGAGTGATACAGAAATTGGCCCGGTACCTACCGGCACCTCCTGCGTTGCATAACCAACATACGAAAAAATTAGTGCAGCCGTACCCGAAGGTGCATTAAGACTAAACGCGCCGTTTGCATCAGTTTGAGTGCCTACTGTCGTCCCTTTTGCAAGAACCGTAACACCGGTAAGTGCTGAACCGTCTTTTGAGTCGGTTACCTTACCTGTTATCACTTTGTTTTGCGCAGCTGCAGGCAGGCTGGCCAGCAATGCCATTGGCAAAACAAAGGTCATTAGCAGTCGTTTTAATGTCATAAGAGAGTTTTTTCTGGTTTTCAAATCAAAAAATATAGGTTGTTTATTGAGAGACGAGTTTGGGTGTATAAATACGGGAGGCAGTGGTGTTTGCCGGGATTACTGCAAGTAATAATGGTTTGTGGCTAATAAGTAATTTATGCAAGCATGCAGCACGTTTTGTTTCCGTTTTTTCCTGGCAAGTTTTCATAAAACAGCAAATCAGTTTGGCCCTAAGGTGTATTTTTTACACAATCGCGTACAAATGTGTATAAATTACACAACCTAAAAAAATTTTTTTTATGAAATCCCGGGGAAAATCAAAAAAAAGTTTCTGCCGGTTGCACAACGGCAAGTACAGGTTATGAAACAGGAAAAATTAAAAATCAATACCAGTCCAGCGGCGTTTATTTTGCTCGTATTTTTCAAAATTAAACTGGTAAAGACGCCCCGGGCGGTGCGGCACATCATCTTCGTATTCGCCGGTATCAATTAAAAAGTCCATTGAAAAGAACTTTTTCCTGAAATTCCTGCGGTCCAGCTTTACATCCAGTATAGCTTCGTAAAGGTTTTGCAGTTCTCTAAGTGAGAATTTTTCAGGCAGCAGGTTAAAACCCAGCGGGTGTTCCATTATCCGTTTTTGCAGCCAGTTATAGCTGTAATCCATAATTTCCTTATGGTCAAATGCCATTTCTTTTATGTTTTTAACAGTATGCCAGTGCAGCTCGTTATCCATTTTACCAAGTTTGTGCTGCTCAATGTTAAGCAGGCTGCAGTAAGCAACTGTTAATACCCTGCCTCCGGGGTGGCGGTTTGGTTTGCTAAATGTGCGCACCTGCTCAAGGTAAACATCAGTCATCCCGGTTCTTTCGCACAGTACGCGGTAAGCCGCATCGTCAAGTTCTTCGTTATCGTCGGCAAAATCACCTAACAAAGACCATTTTCCTCTAAATATTTCCAGGTCACTTCTTATCAGTAATACTTTAAGTTCATTCTCATCAAAACCAAATATTACGCAATCCACGGTAATGGGTACGCGCGGGTACGAGGCTACGAGTTTTTCAGCACTTTTTATAAGACCTGCCGGTTTAGTGCGTGGGGTAGTTGCAGCGGCATTTTCGTTACTCATCATGGCAAATATTAAAGCGCCTATGCGCCAATTAGTTAGTTGGTGTGGCAAAATAAACAATTAGCCGAACCGAAATTACAAAAAATAGCAATCGTGTAAAAATAACACAATAAAAATTAAAAAGGCAAATTTCTATAACCATCACTAAGCAACAATTGCAGGCCCCTGCCGCTGTGGTGTGTTTCCCTTAATTTTATTGCCCAAATAAAATGTATGTATTCAGCAGACCAAACCAAATTACTGCAGCAACAAACGGGGCAGCTCAAAGCAGAAAAAGAAATAACGGAAAAGGAGATTAGCATTTTAAGAGATGTACTACGCTTTCATGAATACCGGTATTATATTTTAAACGATCCGCTGATTGACGATACAAGTTACGATCTCCTGTTTAAGCAATTGCAGAAAATTGAGGCTTTGCACCCCGGTTTAGTTACCCCGGACTCCCCCACACAACGGGTTGGCAGCGACCTGAATACTGCCTTTCCAACAGTACAGCACCTTGTACCAATGCTTAGTCTTGACAATAGTTATAATGCTGAAGACCTATTGGATTTTGACCGCAGGGCAAGGGAGCTTTCCGGTGTTGAACTGATTGAGTACTGTATTGAGCCAAAATTTGATGGCGCCAGCATTTCCCTTATTTACGAACACGACCAGCTTGCACGCGGTGCTACACGTGGCGATGGCGTAGAAGGCGAGGATGTAACAACTAATATTAAACGGGTACGCTCTATACCTTTATCTGCCCCGTTTTCGACCTATGGTATTGACCTTATTGAAATTCGCGGCGAGGTGTTAATGACAAAAGCATCCTTTAAAAAATATAACGACGGGCTT
>DASZUX010000347.1:0-1752 GCA_035547455.1 Chitinophagaceae bacterium | reverse complement strand
AAGGCTGTTTTTTCAAGTCGTCTATTTCTGTTGTTGAGAGGGTTGTAGTTTCTGCGCTTACACCCGTTACAAGTTTATTTATGACCAAAAAATTGGCAATGCTGTCCCGGTTATTGCTGTTGTTCAGCATATCATTATAGTTCATTTCCACCTGCACGGCCGCCAGTATCAGCAGCAGGGCAATACTCAACCCAACAACAGCCATAATAAACCTTGTTCGCCCGGCACTGGTTTTTATAAGTTTTTTTAAAAGTGTGTTCAGCATACAAATGTTTGTTTTATCAATTCCTGCTGTTTCCAGGAACAATAAAGCATTTTATTTTAAAGGTTTAGTGTTTTTGTATAATTAAAGTGTTCGTCTTCATCCAGGTCCGTTAAAATAAAGCCCGCCCCGCGCTTCCGGCATTCTTCCGCAATAAGCGCTGCTGCCTTTTGCATGTTTGCCTGGTCAAGATGGCTAAACGGTTCGTCCATTACCAGCCAGTTAAATGGCTGCATAAGGCTGCGTATAATTGCTATACGCTGCTGCTCACCATAACTGCACAAACCGGCGCGCTGGTTAAGTATGTGGGCTACGCCAAGTTGTTGTGCCATGCCATCAATAACCTCGCTGCCGTATAGTGGTTTTTGCATTACCCGTTTCAATTCAATATTTTCTCTTGCAGTAAGGTTAGCGAACAGGCGCAGATCCTGGAAGATGATGCTAACCTGTGTTTGCCGCATTACGGCTAACGTGTCTTCTTTAATATCTTTATTATTGCTATTGTTCCATAGCACTGCCCCTTCATAATCATCCCGAAGCTTATATAAAATATGTACCAGCGTGGTTTTACCTGTGCCGCTGGGTGCTTTTATTTTTACCCATTCTCCCTGTTCAAATACAACGTCGTTATTCCAGATACCCGATGTGCGCTGGCTAAACTTATCTTTCAAGGGAACAGGAACCAATTGCTTTAATTCAAGTTGCATATTGCTAAAATAGGGAGAAAGCGCGAAAGCGGGAGAAGCATTCCTGATGCACGCCTGGGGAGGCTATGATTTTGTAGTAGCTTTCACATTTGCCTTTATATACTGTCTTTAACTGCTTTTGTACCGGTGCTGTCAGGCATAATTACAGGTTGTTCAAAACCTTTCTTCTTGTCTTTTTTCTTCTTTTGTTGTTTTGCCTTGCCTGTGGTGGTTTGGACATGACCAAAACTTCCGTCTCCGGTATTCTTTTTTTTGCGCTTTTTCACTTTTTGCAGTTTTACCGGCGCCTGGAACTTGATGGGAGGAGGCAGTTTTATATGCCAGCCGGTGCATTTGTTAGCAGTTTCATCAGCATGTACTTCTGCCAGCGTTATAGCGCAGTGTTGGGTATGACCTTCAATGGCCGGAGTACAACACCATGTTACCGGTATATTTATTTTTTGCCTTTTTATTTTACCTCCTGCTGCATCAAATGGCTTTTCAAGTGTGTACCCTATAATATGGTCGTCTATAAACCAAACCTTCAGGGTTCTTATTGCTTCGCCCAGCATGCCATTGTGCATTTGCTGAAATTCATCCCTGAACAGCAGAACGCCTTTGGGCTGCAGCCTGCTGAATTCCATTTCCATCTCAATTGGCATTTCAAGTTGTTCAAAAGTAACAATGCTGTCATCGCCACCAGTAGTTTTAAATGCGGGAAGAGAGGATGAGTTGCTCGTATCGGGCCCGTTTGCGGCAGCATATATATTAGCCCCCGCGCTTTGCGACACGGCGGTTTGCACG
>DASZUX010000346.1:0-5726 GCA_035547455.1 Chitinophagaceae bacterium | reverse complement strand
GTAATTGGATAATGCGTATATGGCTTAACGGTTTAAAGTACGATACTGTTGGAGGCACGGAAATACGTTTGAAATAAAGTTCAATATCTTTTTGAGTAAATGGCTGCCCCGTAGTAGCGTCTACGTAAAAGTTTATTTTGGTTTGGGGATTGCCTTTAAAATTGGCAGGATCATAGTCGGGCTGAAAAAAAGCCAGCACAAACTGCCTTGGTATGTTAATGGCCCTTACAGGCATATCCAGCAGTTCTGCCAGTATAAGATACAATATACCGTTGGTAATGGTATTGCCTTTTTTGCTTTGTATTACCTTATGGATAAAAAAATCATCAGGATTTGTATAACCAACTTCTGCACCCTTTAAATTGTAATAGTTATATACAATGCTTGATATAACGTTGGCCTGCTCAAGCGGGGTAAGGTAGCTGTTCATCTCCAGCCAAACATTACGGCGTATTTTTTCAATTTCCTGTAATACGGGTGTTGTTTGTAAATCAGGATATTGAAACTTTGATACCAGCAATGCGCCAAAAAGTAAATCATTGTAAGGGCTGTTGCGCCATTCCCCTAAATCATGCAGCAGGTCCGTATAATGCAGGCGGTGTATCAGCATTTCAATGCGCGTTTGCACATCTTCACTTACAGTGTTTTCCCACAGGTTTTCAAGATTGGGTATTATACCTTTGCCGTACTCAACTATCTTATTGCTTACCGTGCAGAACACCTCTTCATCAGGATCGTCAATTAAAGTAAACAAAGCTGATATTTCTCGGTTTTCCTGCATGTAGTGATATTGAATACAAACTAACTTAATTTTTGCTGTATTACAACATTTAGTTATACAGCATTGTGAATTAATTTAAAGCAGGCTTAAATAATTTAAGTACTGTTAAATAATGCGTAACTATCTAACTGCTTTTTTTAAAAGCGGCCTGCAATTTATTGTGCTAAACCAGGCCTGTTTTTGGATAAATAAGGTATTAGTCAAAGCTACAGCAACCAAGGAATTTAAGCCCCCTTCTTCTTCGCGCCTTTTTTCTTAGGCGGGTTGGCTTTAAGTTCTTCTATCACCTGCTTAACCTCTTCTATGGATAAATCAGCAGCGCGTTCCTGTTGCTCTTTGTTTAGCTTATAGTTGCGCAGGCCTTGTTTTATATACGGTCCGTAGGGGCCTTTAAGTACCTGTATTTTTTCTTTTTCAAAAACCTTTATGGTACGTTCATCCTTTGCCTGCCTTTTTTCAACAATCATGGGGCCAACCTCTTCCAGTGTTACACTGTAAGGATCCATATCTTTATTAAGTGAGTAGAATTTTTTATCATGCGAAGCATAAGGCCCAAACCGGCCAATATTAACTAATACATCTTCCCCTTCAAACTTACCCAGGTTGCGCGGCAATTTAAACAGTTCCATTGCCTCTTCAAGGGTAATAGTTTCAATGCTTTGTGCAGGCTTTAGCTTTGCAAAACGCGGCTTTTCTACTTCATTAGCTTCTCCAATCTGCACCATAGGACCATAACGGCCCATGCGGGCCACAATGCGTTTGCCTGTACCGTCTTCAATACCCAGTTCACGTTCGCCTTTTATACGCTCTGCCGTTTCAAGCGTGTTTTCAATATCTTTTTTAAAGGGTTTGTAAAAACCATCTACCATTTTTGTCCACTTCATTTTACCGCCGGCAATTTCGTCAAATTCCTGCTCAATGCTGGCGGTAAAGCCATAGTCCATTACATCGGCAAAATACTGGTTTAAAAAGTCTGTTACCACCAGCCCAAGATCAGTAGGGAACAATTTTGACTTTTCTGCCCCGGTTGTTTCCTGCTCGGTTATTTTGGCAATTTTATCGTTTTTAAGCACCAGTATCCTGAAATCTCTTTTTATGCCTTCCTTATCTCTTTTTTCAACATAACCTCTTTTTAAAATGGTTGATATGGTAGGGGCGTAAGTTGACGGGCGGCCTATACCCAGTTCCTCCAGCTTTTTTACCAGGCTGGCCTCTGTATAGCGAGGCGCGGGCCTGCTAAATCTTTCTATGGCTTTCATTTCCCTGAACTCAAGCTGCTGACCAGCAGCCAGCGGTGGCAGTACACCTTCAGCCTGCTCTTCCGCATCATCTTCGTCACGGTCTTCCAGGTACACTTTTAAAAAACCATCAAATTTCAATACCTCACCCTGTGCAGTTAGTTCAGCTTTATTAGTAGAAATTTCGATTTTTGCTGTTGTTTTTTCTAGCTCTGCGTCCGCCATCTGGCTGGCCATAGTTCGTTTCCATATTAGTTCATACAGGCGTTTTGCATCGCTATCGTTTACTGTAGCGTTTTCCATGTATGTTGGGCGTATGGCTTCATGTGCCTCCTGGGCAGTTTCATTTTTATTCTTATACTTTCTTATTTGCACATATTTATCGCCGTATTGGCTGCCTATTTGCGCCTTTATGTCCTGCAGGGCAGTATCGCTCAGGTTAACGCTGTCTGTACGCATATAAGTTATATGCCCGCTTTCGTACAGCTTTTGTGCCAGCAACATAGTTTTGCTCACACTATATCCCATTTTGCGGCTGGCTTCCTGCTGCAGGGTTGATGTGGTAAAGGGTGCCGCAGGTGACTTTTTTGCCGGTTTTACCTGCACATCTTTAACCTTGTATTTAGCACCGGCGCAGTTTTGTAAAAATTTTTCGGCATCTTCAGCCGTATTTTGTCTCGCCCCTTCGGCTTTAAAGGTTACCTTTTTATTATTTGTGTCGTTTGCGGCAAACTGTGCTTCAATTTTAAAGCTGCTGGTGGTGGCAAAAGCGTTTATTTCCCTTTCTCTTTCAGCAATAAGTCTTACGGCAACGCTTTGCACGCGACCAGCGCTTAGGGAATTGCGCATGCTCATTTTGCGCCATAAAACGGGGCTTAATTCAAAGCCTACAATTCTGTCAAGTACACGCCTGGCTTGTTGTGCATTTACAAGATTAAGGTCAACAGTACGCGGGTTGTCAATAGCTGCCCGTATTGCGGGCTTTGTAATTTCATGAAAAACAATACGTTTAGTGCTTTGGGGGTCTAAACCCAATACTTCGCATAAATGCCAGCTAATAGCTTCCCCTTCACGGTCCTCATCCGTTGCCAGCCAAACCTCGCCCGATTTTTTTGCCAGCTTTTTTAACTCGGTTACTACCTTTTGTTTGTCTTCGGGTACAATATACCGTGGCGCATAGTTTTTCTTTATATCTATGCCCATATCGTCTTTTTCCAGGTCCCGGATATGGCCGTAGCAGCTTTTTACTTCGAAATTGCTGCCGAGGATTTTTTCGATTGTTTTGGCCTTTGCCGGAGATTCTACTATTAGTAAGTTTTTCGCCATGTATTTTTCCTGATGGGTTTACCCTGCTGTATAAATTATTATATTATCAAATGGTTACAAGCCGTTTATCGTTTTTATTAAGTGCGCTTCCTGCTTTCCTCTATTACCTGGTTCACCAGGGTGCTTTTTATACCTTTTTAACCATGCAATAGCGTTTGGCAGGCAGCCAGAGGATGCAATATTAAAGTAATCAGTTAATAATCAAAAAATCTGTATGGTTTAATGACTTTAAAAATTGCAATTTGTTGCCCAAAATACCAAATTGTTGCTATTTATAAGGGGTAAGGGCTTGCCGGCAGCCATTTTGTAAAAAATAGTTTGCAATCTTTAAAAAAGCAATACATTCACACTATAATATTTACCATACGCTCAATTATTGCTGGCATTGCAAGTAATAATATTGAAGTAGTTATGATTAATACTGCCAAATCCAATATCCTGCTGGTACCCTTTGCAGTACTAACCACATCTGTTGTGGCATTATCGGTATTTGTTCAAATTCTTCTGCAATCATCATTAAATGATATGAAGGCCGACCAGGCCGTCATGAATATTGCCATCAAGCAACGAACCGTATCACACCAGGTGGTTAATGCCATTGCTGCAGATAACCTTGCAGGTAAAATCACCTATCCTCTGCTCGAAACGGTATTGCAAGAATTTTACAACACTCACCAAATATTGTTCACCATCAGCAAAGACGACTCCCAGGATTCCATCGCTTATTTTACCCAACTGGCCAATGTTGATACAGCTTACAAGCATTTTTCAGCAGTAATTTTGAAAAACATTGGTTCAAATACTGACAACAATGACAAGTTTTTAGAGCTACTAAATAGCCAGGCAGATTACATAAAACAGCTTGATGCTTTTATGGCAGTTGTTACCGGCAATTCAAATGCCAGGGTTGAACGGTTTAAAGCTGAGGAATTAATACTTACTCTTTTTGTGCTTACTATTATTTTGCTTGAAGTAGTGTTTATTTTTCTGCCCGCTATACGTAAAATAAAAAAGCAGTCGCAGCAATTCAGGGCTATTGCTTTCAGTAATTCTCACATAATACGCCAGCCGCTGGCGAATATAAAAGGACTGCTGGAAATTGTTGACAAAGCCTCTCTTACTGAAGAAACTACCGAGATTCTGCTGCTTATAAAAGGAGAGACAGATAAGTTAGATGATGCAATAAAAACAAATATATCTAATACCGCTGCAGGAAAGTGACAGAAGGTATAATTTTAAAACCTGATACTTTAATCCTGTTAATAATCGCGCTGTATTAAAAAATCTGCCAATTCTCTTAATGGTTTTTTGCGGTTGGACACCACTGCCACTTCTTCAAGGTGGTACAAAGCTTTTTCCAGGTATTGCTGTTTAAGCTGTTTAGCCCACTCATCTACATTGCAAGCTTTAAAAATAGTAAGTATTCTTTCTACTTTATCAACCGGGTTATTCAGCATCAGGGCCCGCAATTCTTTTTTTTGCGCTTCGCTTGCTACCTCAAGCGCATGTATCAGCAGAAAAGTTTTTTTGTTTTGCCGTATGTCGCCCCCTACATCTTTACCAAACTTTGCCGGGTCTCCAAAGGCATCCAGGTAGTCATCCTGTACCTGGAAGGCAATGCCGAGATTTTTGCCAAAATTGTACAGGTGTTCACAGTTGCCTTCGCCGGCACCTCCAATTAAGGCGCCCATAGTAAGGCTGGCTGCCAGTAATACTGATGTTTTAAGGGCAATCATTTGTATATATTCAGCGGGCGCCACAACATCCTGTTTCTCAAAATCCATATCCATCTGCTGGCCTTCGCAAACTTCTTTAGCGGTTTGGTTAAATAACCGCAATATGCGGTGCACGTATGTTGTGCTTATTCTGTTAAGATAGTCATACGCTACAATAAGCATTACATCGCCTGCCAGCAACGCAGTACTTTCGTTGTATTTGGTATGCACTGTTTGCATGCCCCTGCGTAAAGGGGCCGCGTCCATAATATCATCGTGTATAAGGGTAAAATTATGAAACAGTTCTATGGCCGTGGCAACATTATAAGCGTCATCGGTTACAGGACCAAATAACTCGTTGCCCATAAGACACATGACGGGACGTACGCGCTTACCCCCGATGCCTAAAAAATATTCGCCAGGCTCGTATAGCGATGCGGGTTGTTGCGGAAAATGCCTTACCTGGAACCGTTTTTTAAAAGATGCTGCCAGTTCTTCAAAATTATGCATGGTGCTGTATATGTTTCCGGCCTGCAAGATAACGGTAAACCGCCGTATAGCAAACGTCGGCCAGTTTAACAAGCAATTGCCTAATTTTGGTAATATGTTAATACTGCGTTTAAAAAAATCGTTACGTTGCCTTGTTTTACTTGTGCTTTGCTGCAC
>DASZUX010000345.1:0-2462 GCA_035547455.1 Chitinophagaceae bacterium | reverse complement strand
ATGATAACAACTGGAAACTAACTATAACATACACTATTGGGGCAGACCCGGTCATTAATAGTATTGCTGCCGAAATATCAGTTGATTTGCAGCCTGCCGGTACAACGCTTGGTATAACAGATGTAAGCCATTTTTTTGATGCAGTATTTACCGCCCAGGTATTTAACCTTTATGTTTTAAAAATACAAAAGGCGCAAAACATTGTAGCAACTGCCTGCAGGGTACTTAACCAAAACCGCAACCTGTGCGAAGATTTTGTGAGCATAGCTACTGTAAAAGATGAAGAAGTTGCGATTTGTTGCGATATTGATGTTATTCCCGGCAAAGACATGGAAGAAATACAGGCTGCTGTATTTAATGCCATTGAAGAATACTTAAACCCTACGGTTAAATTTTACCTCCTGGCAGAATTAATTGATAAAGGGTACACTGTTGATGAAATATTTGAAGGGCCGGTATTACAACATGGCTTTATTGATACAAAAGAACTAGAAGCGGCACAACTGAAAAATGAAATTTACACTTCGGATATTGTTAACCTGGTAATGGATATTGACGGTGTGCTTGCAGTAAAAAACTTTCGTATGACAAAATACGACAGCCAGGGTAAGCCTGTAACAGGGCAAACGGGTAAAAGCTGGTGCATGCCGGTATCTGCATGGCATAAACCTGTCTTCTCTGAGACAAAATCAAAAATTGTTTTTTATAAAAACCAGTTTCCATACCTGCCTTCGCTGGCAGAGGTAAGGGATACCATGCGGTGGCTGCATGCGGCTGGTATGCGTAATAAACTTACAGGGCATGCTGATGATATTGCCCTGCCAAATGGCAAATATATTCCGCTTGAAAATTATACTTCTGTACAATATCTTTTCCCCCAAACGTATGGTATAGGGATGGCCGGTTTGCCTCCATCTGCTACCAATGAACGAAGAGCCCAGGCAAGGCAGTTGAAAGCATATCTTTTGTTTTATGACCAGTTGCTGGCGGATTTTTTTGTACAGCTAAAAAACGCGAAAGCGCTTTTTGCAACGGACAATATAAAGCAAACATATTACGCACAGTTTCTTGACAGCATTAAAGATACCGATGCGGTATATAAAAAAAACAGCAGCAATGAAGACAGGCTTAAATTGCTTTTACAGCAACAAAATTCTGCCGGGGCTGTTAATAGCTGGCAAAAGCTGTATGAATCTAATGAAAAATTTTTAGACAGGCGTAACCGTTTCCTGGATCATTTAATGGCAAGGTTTGCAGAATCTTTTAACGATTATGTAATGCTGATGTATTCGCTGGACTATCAAACCCAGCAGGAAACACAAATAACACCGGCAAAGGTCATTGCTAATAAAATTAATTTTCTAAAAAAATATCCTTCTATAAGTTATGCAAGGGCTACAGCCTTTAATTATTGTCCGCTGGTATATTCCGATGCTGATAATAAATATGTTGTTGACACCACAAAACTTTGGGATGCTGATAATGTTTCCGGCCTTGAGAAAAAGGCTGCTTTTTTGGGTGGCATTGAAAATTACATGCGTCGTTTTTTGTACTGCATAAGCCAGGCCAGCATTGCTGCAACGGCTGACTTACCCCCTAAATACCAGTTTGTATTTAAAAATAGCAATGGCGATACGCTCACGTCTGTAACGGCTTATTTTACACAGCAGGCCGCAAATGATGCAATGCCAGGGTTTTTAAATTATGTGCTTGCCGGTACAGATTATGGAATAAAGAAAAACGGCAGCGGCTGGCAGATAAATGTAAGTGATGACGATGGAAATATACTTGCACTTAGTAACCTGTTTACCAAAAAAGGATTGGCTGCGGCAGCGCTGCAGTTGTTCGTTAAAGAGTTTAATAACGAATGTGATTCGGCAGGTTTGCATTTGATTGAACACATACTGCTGCGACCCCGTAATAATAGCTTTGCACTGGCCCCTGTTTGCCTTGATCCTGCCTGTGATTTTTGCGGTGAGCAGGATCCGTATTCTTTTCGCATATCCGTAGTGTTGCCTTATTGGCCACAGCATTTCAGGAGCCTCGCCTTCAGGAGCTATTTCGAAGAGATTGTGCGCAGAGAAGCTCCTGCACATACTACGGTAAAAGTTTGCTGGATAAACAACTCCTCCATGTATGAATTTGATAATGCATATAAAGGCTGGGTAACAGCGCTTGCTGATTATAGTTATACAAAAAACGATGCTAACATGGCTGTCTTACAGGTTGCCAGCGATGCGTTGCTTGGGGTATTGTTCAGCCTGCACAGTGAATACCCGGTAGCAGCGCTGCATGATTGCGTGGAAAGCAAAGACACCAACCCGGTAATGCTGGGCAAAACAATTTTAGGATCTACTAAAAATTAATTTTATGGCAAATGCAAATGAGTACATTGTATTTGAGGCAGACCAGGTGCTGACCAACGATCACCTTAATGAAATGTTTGGTTACCTTGACCAGCA
>DASZUX010000344.1:0-10997 GCA_035547455.1 Chitinophagaceae bacterium | reverse complement strand
AAATCACGAAAGCTTAGTATCAAAAAGAAAAGACTCGCTGCCGGATGGCAACATGATTACCTCGCCAAATTACTTTTCTCTTAATTTAGATGCGTTTGCCCTGCCATCCGCCTTAAGCAGCACAGAGCAATGATGATAAGTATGCCCCGGTGTTTCCACCAGCCACACATCTTTGGTATTGGTTATAGCGCGGGCACGTTTAAATACATCATATTGCTCATTCATCTCAACAATAACGGGTGTAAACCATGATGGGTATAATTTGGGCAGGTCTCCAAAAGGCTTATTCCATTCATCTGCGCTTACCAGGATGGGAGACGAAGGAAAATGGCTGACGCCGTCTGTATGGTCAAAATGAAGATGGGTAATGACAACCGCCTTCACCTTACCAGGCGATATGTTTAGCTGTTGCAACTGGCTGTCAATTTCATCCTGCCGCGATACGGAAAATTTAAACTGCGAAGTGTCAAACCAGTTGGCTATCCATCCTGAAGATTTAAAATAGCCTTTACTGTTTACGGCATTTATTTCCCCTGCGTCTATTACAAAAATACCTTCCGGGTGTTCAATTATCATTACCCATATCGGCATCCATCCGGTAAATTTCCTGTCGGCAATAAAATCAAGCATGGCCGCAAAACCTTTAAACCTTGCATTCCTGAAACGGGTTTTAACGGCCACCGCACCGCAGGATACCAGGTGTATAGTAACGGGCGCACCATTACTGGTTACAGTAACCGAACTTTTTGCAAACATGGCTGTGGGGTGTTATGCTATAAGCCCAAACTTTTGTTCCAGTATTTGCCGGGTGCTTTCAATGCCTTCGTGGTGTACGCCATTAATACCCAGTGTTTCGGCCACCTGCACAAATAACGGGCGATCCTCAATATACACTACTTCGTGCGGTGAAACCTGCGACACATCCAGCGCAAGGTTAAAAATATCCGTATCGGGCTTACGAAAATGTACAAAGCAGGAGGAGATAAAGAAGTCAACAAACTGTCCCAGCTTAAATTTTTTTATGCGGTATTCTGTAAGTTCGCGCCCTTCATTGCTCACTACGGCTACTTTTAAATTGTATTTCTGTTTCAACGTTTTAATCAGCGCTATCATTTCCGGGTGCGGACTTGACTGTGCAAACATAAATTCCTTAAACTGCTGCGGGCCAAAATCCCTTGTATCATGAAAAACAATCCTGTCAAGATAGGTATCCAGCGATATTTTTCCAACCTCGTAGGTATCAAAGGTAAGGTGGTGCCTTCCCTCCATTTCTTCTGCGTTTAATCCAAAAATTTTAACTGCTTCAGCTCTTGATTTTCGGTTCCACCCGTCACTTAATAATACCCCGCCAATGTCTAAAAAAAAGGTTGTTATCATGTAATTTGTCTTTAAGCAATTTTTGTTAATAGTTAATGGCTGTGTGCCGGGCTACAAGTCTTGCCCACTGGTTTTTGCGTAAAGCCAGCATGCGGTATAAAGCTTTTAAGCTATATCAATCTTCCCTTCAAGGTACACATCCTGTATGGCATGTAATAGCTGCACCCCTTCAGCAAAAGGCCGATGGAACGATTTTCTGCCCGAGATGACTCCCATTCCCCCTGCCCGTTTGTTTATCACCGCTGTACGCACAGCATCTGCCATGTCTTTAGCTCCTTCGGAGGCGCCGCCAGAGTTAATAAGGCCGCACCTGCCCATATAACCGTTTATTACCTGGTACCGGCAAAGGTCAATAGGGTTATTGGTAGTAAGCTGTGTATAAATGCGCTCATCTAATTTTCCGTAATGGCTTTCGCCGGTGTTTAATGCCTTATACCCGCCATTGTTTTCCGGCAGCTTTTGTTTTATTATATCTGCCTGTATGGTTACCCCAATATGGTTGGCCTGGCCTGTAAGGTCTGCAGATACGTGATAGTCAACCCCGTCCTTTTTAAAAGCGTTGTTGCGCAGGTAACACCACAGCACGGTAACCATACCAAGGTTATGCGCTTCTTCAAATGCCCTGGATACTTCTATTATCTGGCGGTCGCTTTCAGGCGAGCCAAAATAAATAGTGGCGCCTACCGCTGCGGCTCCAAGGTTCCATGCGTCGCGTATGCTGCCAAACATAACCTGGTCAAATTTATTCGGGTAAGTAAGCAGTTCATTATGGTTAATCTTTACAAGAAAGGGAATTTTATGAGCATATTTTCTTGCAATAGTGGCAAGGCCTCCAAAGGTGGTTGCTACGGCATTGCAGCCGCCCTCAATAGCAAGACGTATAATATTTTCGGGGTCAAAATACATGGGGTTCGGTGCAAAAGATGCGCCCGCGCTGTGCTCTATGCCCTGGTCAACCGGCAGTATGGAAAGATAGCCTGTGCCCGCAAGCCGCCCGCTGTTAAATATAGCCTGCAGGTTACGCAGTGTTTGTATGCTGCGGTTACTGTCAATCATCACCCGGTCAACAAAATCATTACCAGGCAGGTGCAGGTTCTCCTTTGTAATAGTCTGGCAGGTGTGCGTCAAAAGCATTTCGTACTCATCCCCTAAAAGCTCAATGATATTTTCATAAGTCATAAAAAAAATTTAGCGCTATAAAGTTAAACGCCAAAAGGCGCTTAATTGTTAAGTTATTTTTATAATGCCACCTGTTTTTGCAACAACTTTGCTGTATGAAGGCAACAAAACAAAGCGCTGGTATTTTGTTATACAGGTATAATAACAATACCGTTGAATTGTTTTTAGTACACCCGGGCGGCCCGTTTTGGACAAAAAAAGACGCAGGTGCATGGAGCATACCCAAAGGGGAGTTTATTGATGAAGACCCGCTGCTGGCGGCTAAACGGGAGTTTACGGAAGAAACCGGGAGCCTGCCCGATTTTAAAAACATTACGGCATTGAAACCGGTAAAATTAAAAAGCGGCAAAACAGTTTATGCCTGGGCTGCGGAGGGAAACCTTGATGCTAATGCAATAACCAGTAACTTTTGTGAAATAGAATGGCCGCCCAAAACCGGCAAAATAATCAGCGTGCCCGAAGTTGACAGGGCAGGATGGTTTACGGCAGAAGAGGCGCTGGTTAAAATAAACCACGTACAGGCGGCGTTAATACACCAGCTTATAACCTTGCTGGCAGTAAGCTAAGTTTAGCGCCTGTATGCCTTGCGGAAGAAATTGGGGTCGTGTGACGGGCAATTGGAATCGCGCGATACTGCGCACGAAGCAACCAATATGCTTAGCATTACACATGTTAATATAACAGCAATTACCTTTTTCATTGGGATAAGAATTTTAAAATTATCTTGCAATTATGGTGTAAAGTTATTACAACCTTTTAACATACATAAAATATCGTGCCGGAAACAAATTAAGAGTTTCTTAAAAAATGAAAGTACATTTTATATCCATTGGCGGCAGTGTTATGCACCAATTGGCCATAGCGCTAAAAAGAAAGGGCTACCAGGTTACGGGTACGGATGATGAAATATTTGAGCCGGCAAAGTCAAACCTTGAACGGGAAGGACTGCTGCCTGCCTCCACCGGCTGGAATACTGATTTGATAACAAATGATATTAATGCTGTTATACTGGGTATGCATGCAAAAGCCGATAACCCCGAGTTGCAAAAAGCAAAAGCACTGGGGTTGAAAATCTATTCCTTTCCCGGGTACATTTACAGCGAAAGCATTAATAAAACCCGGGTAGTGGTAGGTGGCAGCCATGGTAAAACCACTACTACCAGCATGATAATGCACGTGCTGCGCCAAACAGGTAAGACATTTGATTACCTTGTAGGTGCAAGACTGGAGGGCTTTGAACAAAGCGTAAACATAACCAACGCACCGCTTATTGTGTGTGAAGGAGACGAGTACCCGGCCAGCGCCCTGGAAAAACAGCCTAAGTTTCATTTCCTGTTTCCGCACATTGCCATTATTACAGGTATAGCCTGGGATCATATCAATGTCTTTCCAACGTTTGATATTTACCTGGAACAGTTTAGGATTTTTATTGATAAAATTGAGCCCGGCGGGCTGCTTATTTATAACGAAACAGATGCTGTGTTAAAAACACTTGTTGAAAAACACAACAGGGCTGGCATACGGTACCAGCCGTATGGAGTGCCGCCGTTTACTATTAACAATGGCATTACCACCGTGCAGATTGAAGAGGCGCGGTGCAGCCTTAAAGTGTTTGGTAACCATAACCTGCTTAACATGCATGCCGCCTGGTATGCCTGCCGCGAAACCGGCATTAATGCACAGGCATTCGCCCAGGCCATAAGCAGTTTTACCGGCGCAGCCAAACGGTTGGAAGTGCTGGCTTTTAATGCGCAAACCATTGTTTACCGCGACTTTGCCCACGCCCCCAGCAAGGTAAAAGCTACTATAGATGCTGTAAAACAGCAATACCCGCAACGCAGGCTTATTGCTGTTTTGGAACTGCATACTTACAGCAGCCTTAACGGGCAATTTATGAAAGAGTACAACGGCGCTATGGAAAAAGCAGATGAAGCTGTGGTATTTTATGCAAATCACGCGCTTGAGCTAAAACGCATGCCACACCTGCCAAAGGAGAAAGTACTTGAGGGCTTTAATAAAAAAGGCCTGTTGGTGATGAACAATAAAACCGAACTGGAAAACTGGCTTAATAAACAGCAGTTTGATAATGCAAACCTGTTACTGATGAGCAGCGGCAACTACGATGGGCTTGATATTACTACCTTTGCAAAAAAAATAACAGCGTAAAACAGCATATTAGCAGCGCAATTTTTTATTGTAATTT
Organism: Chitinophagaceae bacterium; assembly: GCA_035547455.1. Lineage (GTDB taxonomy): Bacteria > Bacteroidota > Bacteroidia > Chitinophagales > Chitinophagaceae > JABDFW01. The sequence continues at coordinate 6,238 of DASZUX010000344.1, read as the reverse complement.
TAAATGAATGAAACTTACTCTTGAACGTCCTATTGCATTTATTGACCTGGAAACCACGGGAATAAACATAAGCACTGATAAAATAATAGAAATAGCCATTGTTAAAATTTTGCCCAACGGTACCAGGCAGGTAAAACGCAAACTTATTAACCCGCAAATGCCTATACCGCCGTCTTCTACAGAGATACATGGCATAACAGACGAAATGGTGAAGGAAGCGCCTACGTTTAAACAGGTGGCCAACGAAATAAAGCAATTCCTTGATAATTGCGATATGGGCGGTTATAACAGTAACCGGTTTGACATACCCATGCTGATTGAAGAATTTTTACGCATCGGTCTTGATTTTTCAACGGATGGCAGGAGAATGGTAGATGTGCAGAAAATATTTCATTTAATGGAGCAACGCACACTGGGCGCTGCTTATAAGTTTTACTGTAATAAGGCGTTAGACGGGGCGCACAGCGCCGAGGTGGATGCAACAGCCACCTGGGAAATATTTTTGGCACAGGTAGAGCGGTACGAAAATATAGGTACTACCATTGAGAATATTGTAAAATTTACCGGCGAAGACGATATTGTTGATTTTAGCCGCAGGTTTATAAAGGTAAACGGTGTGGAGATTTTTAATTTTGGAAAACATAAGGGTAAACCAGTGGCAGAAGTGCTTAAGGCAGAGCCCCAGTACTACGATTGGATGATGAAGGGCGATTTTGCAATGAATACCAAGCAAAAACTAACTGAAATATTAAACCGCACCCTGTTAAAAAAACCATAAATGCCGTCTGTTTAGCGCCGTTTGTACCATTCAGGCTGCCTGTGTTTTTTAGAATATTGTACTTTCGGGGCTTACATTAAGCGTTCTGTTGGAAAAAATAGTTATAATACCCACTTACAATGAAAAAGATAACATACCTGCCATATTGCAGGCTATTTTTTCTTTGAATAAAGGGTACCATGTTTTAGTGGTGGATGATAACTCGCCGGACGGCACCGGCGATGTGGTAAAGAAACTTTTTATTAAATACAGCGGCCAGCTTTTTTTAGCAGAAAGAATGGGTAAGCAGGGCCTTGGTACTGCATACATTCACGGGTTTAAATGGGCGGTTGAAAAAGGGTATGAGTATATTTTTGAAATGGATGCCGATTTTTCCCATGACCCCAACGACCTTGAACGTTTATATGAAGCTTGCAAAAAAGGGGCTGATGTTGCTGTTGGCAGCCGTTATGTTAAGGGCGGTAAGATTGAAAACTGGCCGTTAGACCGCCATATTTACTCAAAGGGCGGCTCAATATATACAAAACTTATTACCTGGATGCCCGTTAACGATCCCACTGCCGGGTTTATTTGCTATCGTAAAAACGTGCTGGCTACTATTAACCTTGATGAAATAAAGTTTGTTGGCTACGCCTTCCAGATTGAAATGAAATTTGCCGCGTGGAAACTGCATTTCAAAATTGTGGAAGTGCCTATTACTTTTCGCGACAGGAAGGTGGGTGTAAGTAAAATGAACAAGGGTATTTTAAAGGAAGGTATACTGGGTGTGCTTAAAATACAGTGGCACAGTATATTTAAAAATTACCGCCGGCGCGTTGGCTCGGTTGATGTTTCAAAACCAAACGGCGTACTATCTTCTTCTCAAAAAATACCGGCGGAAAGTGAATAGTGGTTGCCTTTCCAATGATGCATTACAGGGTCATCCTTATTAATAATAAGGTATTTTTCTGCACTCTCCATAATGCAGGGAACTGTAAAAAAATAACCAGGCGCCTGTTTCATAAATTTGGGCCCCCTCATTTTAACCTGTTGCAATACAATTCCGGGTCAATAGTATTCGTGTTACACGAAAAATATTTCCGCGCAGTGGAGCAGGCGATGCATTTACGGGCAAGGCAAAGCCTGGTAAAACTATCAATAAACCAATTTGTATTTTTATCACAACGGGCACCTGCATACCTCTTTCAATTAAATGAATCACTATTTTAAATACCCTTTGCTTTATTATGCTGTATGATAAACAATTAATGCCGCGAAATTTTAAATAGTCCCATAATATCCAGTATTTTTATCCGTTTCAAAAAAATACCTGTCTAACTTTCGTATATGTTACGCAAAGCACTATCCGTTCTTCCTTTCAGTTTTTTGTGTTTTGCCGGTTATGCACAGCCCGGCAAAACTGTAAAATCAGCCGATACCGTTAAAACTGCCCAGGTAATAGTAACTGTGGTAAACGATATGAAACAACCGCGTAAAGGCGAGCAGGTAATTTTCCAGTGCGCAGCTACAAAGCAATCTTATACAGCCCGTACTGCTGCAAACGGCAAAGTAACCTTTACACTGCCTGCCGGCAAAGATTATACTGTAACGCTTAAAGCATTAACAGACAGTACACAGTACGGCAGCTTATCTGTACCGCCGCTGGGCCCCGGCGAATATTTTAAAGACCCGCTTACAGTGGACATTACTTACGAACCTGCACGTGAATTTGTGTTGCGCGGCCTGCAGTTTGATGTAAACAAGGCAACAATACGCCTTTCGTCTTTGCCGCAACTGCAGGATTTATTTGATTACCTGCAATGGAAAACCGATGTGCGCGTAGAAATTGCAGGACACACTGACAATGTGGGCAAAGATGCAGATAACCTGGTACTTTCCCAGCAGCGTGCCGATGCTGTTAAAGCCTGGCTGGTAAAAAAAGGCATCGCAGCAAGCCGCATTATTGCTAAAGGCTATGGAGCTACCCAGCCTATTGCAGACAATGATACCGATGAAGGCAGGCAAAGAAACAGGCGTACCGAGGTTAAGGTACTGTAGAATGCCCAGGCCGCGAAACAGGCTGTTGATGATTGGTCTTATGGCTGTTTTATAATTTCAAGCGTAACTTTTTCCTCTGCCGGTATTGTGCGCATTTTTGCAATAAGCTCCGCAACTTTCCCGGCACAATCCCAAATGCGGTCATGCATATTGCTTTGTGCCCCGATTAATATGCAGCCTTCGGTGTCGGCATCTGTATTTCCGCCATGAATGCGTATGCCTTCAAAACATTTCACATTTTGTACCTCGGGCAGCACTTTGTTAAAATGATTGCTAAAGCTTAGCACCACGTTATAAACGCCTGCATCAATCGCCGTTTGGTTTTGCACTTTTTTAAAGCAGTCGCCGTTAAGACTGCGGTCAATATCCTCAAGTGTGTAAGCAAAAAAATCGCCGTTTACAAACATTTTTCCTAATGTGGCGGTGGGTGTAAAAACGGTGCGGGTTACTGTTAGTTGCATAAAAAATGTTTAAGAGCTGAGTTTTTAATTAACTTTAAAAAGTACGATTTTTTCCTGTATTAAACAAATACCCGGCTATATATTTTTAAGCAAATACAGGCTGAATACACATAACTACTGCCATGAAAAAAAGACTGCTTTCCATTTGCTTTATTGTAATAATATTCGCCTTTACAGCCATACAGGCGCACGCGCAAAAAAAGCTTAATATTATAGTGGTGGGCTCCACGGATAAATACCACGCAGGCTCTGTAGCAAAAGGCAGGCAGTTTTTTGCAAAGCTGGGCGCAGAAAATAATTTTAATGTATGTTTTACGCAGGATACAGCCATGATTAATGACGATACCCTTGCAAAATACCAGGTGTTTGTACAATTACATTTGGCACCTTTTGATATGAGCCATGCCCAGCAAATGGCTGTACAAAAATTTATTGAACAGGGTAAGGGCTGGGTAGGGGTACATGCAGCAGGGCTTACAGGCAAACAGTTTCACCCGAACGATGTTTACTGGCAATGGTTTGAGGATGCCATGGGCGGTGTAACTTACTCGTCCCACCCAAAATTTCAGCAGGGCACATTGGTTATTGAAGACCGCAGGCACCCGGTAACCCGGAACCTGCCCGACAGTATTGTAATGACGGATGAATGGTACGAGTTTGATAAAAGCCCAAGGCCTGCCGTACACGTACTCGCATTTGCAGATGAATCAACCTATCACCAAAATAAACCTATGGGAGACCACCCGCTGGTATGGATAAATGAAAAATACCGCCGTTTTATTTACGTGGGTGCAGGCCACGATTCAACAGCTTACAATAACCCGCCGTATGCGCTTTTGCTTAAAAATGCTGTTGTATGGGCCGGCAGCAGGAAATAAGGGTATTACATCATCTTGCCATCAAGAAATTTAAAAAAGCCGTCCCGGTAGCTGTCGCTTACAGGTATTTTTGCATCCTGTATTATTACATGGTTCATCACAATTTTTTCAATATGCTGCGTGTTTACTATGTATGATATATGTACGCGCTTAAACTGTACCGGCAGCAGGGTTTCCATCTCTTTCATACGCTTGTAAATAAGCAGTTTCTCTTTTTTAAGCTGAATGTTTACATACTCCTTTTCGCCTTTAATAAAAATAATGTCGTCAAAATTTATTTTAACTATTTGCCTTCCTGTTTTGGCAAATAAAAAAGACGGGGCGGGCTCTTCTGCAACTGGCAACGTAACTTCATTACCGGCAAGCTGATCAATCTTAAACACCGCCTGGTTAAACCGCTTAAACGTAATAGGCTTAAGCAGGTAATCAATCACGTGAAAGCTAAAACTGTTGAGCGCGTGTTCTGCATAAGCTGTTATAAAAACAAACTTCTGGTTGCGGGGTAAAATATCAGCAAGTTCAAAACCTGTAAGCAGCGGCATTTGAATATCAGTAAAAATAACATCCGCCTTGTTCTTTTTTAAAAACTCCAGCGCTTCAACGCCATCAAAAAACTTACCTTTTAACTCCAGCGAAGGTATTTTAGTAATATAGCTATCCAGCAGCGCCAGCGCGTTGGGCTCATCATCAATTATAATACAGCTAATTTTCATCTACCGGTATTTCAAGCGTTGCTGTAAAATATTCTTCTTCTTGTTTTGTTTGCATCAAATAATCTTCCCCGTAATATAGCTGCAGCCTTTTTTCCAGGTTCGCCAGCCCGGTACCCCTGCCGGCACCCGGGGTTGGGTGCAGCCTGTTTTTTGCACTGAACAGGAGTTTGCTGTTTTGCACCCGCAACTGCACCACGGCAAAATTATCCCTGCTTCTTTTGTCAACGCCATGTTTAAATATATTTTCTACCAACGGCACCAGCAACAGGGGCGGCACAGTTATCCTGTTTATGTCGCCGGCTATTTCAAACGTCACAGTCATTTCATAGCGCATACGTATGCTTTCTAAATCTATATAACTTTTTAACAGGGCTATCTCATCCTTCAAAAACACCTTTTCTTTTTGAGCTTCTTCAATAAAATACCGCATTAATCCCGAAAGGCGTTCAATAAGGTCGGCTGCTTCCGGCGAATCCCTGCCGGCCACGTAATAAATGTTATTAAGGGTGTTAAACAAAAAATGAGGGTGCAATTGCTGTTTCAGTAAAGCCAATTCTGCCTGCGCCTTTTCTGCTGTAATAGCTGCCTGCTTTTTACTTAAAGTAAAATAATTTAAAGCAAGGCGGAAAAAGTAACTGAAAAGCAAAATAAATACTGCTGAAAAGGCACTAAAGCTAAAAGCGCGCATGCTCAGTTGCTCCTTGCTGGTGGCAAACCATGTGTTGTAAATATATAGCGACAGGTATGTGCGTGCCACTACCGATGAAGCAAGTACCAGTAAAAGCAGTAATATATAAACAGCGTATTTTTTGCGGTAATAAAATTGCGGTATAAGCCAGGTGGCATTGGCGTAAATAATGGCAGCATAAAACAGTGTAGTGTTTATGGCAAACGTACCAGCCTGCGCCGGTCCATCATATTGCAGGTTTGACAGGAAGGTTAACATTACCACTATCAACCAGGTAAGTGCCTGTGCCTGCCAGCCAATTATGTTTTGCCTGTTGCTGCGCATAAAAAATAAGCCGAAAGGTAACTAAACACCATGATTTGTAATGATTTTTCAACAGCTTGCCCGCTTTTTTCAACCGTTGGCTGCATTGATAAAATGGCTGTACCGGTTGAAATAAAAAGCCCTTGCGTTGAATAAGTTTTGTGAGGGGCAACGGTTTGTATTATTTGCAGGTATGAACAAAAAAATATTTTTTAGTCTGCCGCTTATATTGCTGCTGAATACGCAAATTATGGCCCAGGTTGATACTATTAATACCCAAACCGGCAAACTGCTTATGCACAACCTGCCGTGGGGCACGGCCAGGTATGCGGTGTATTTTACTGACAGTATAACTAATACCATAGCGGGCCCTGCGGATA
>DASZUX010000343.1:0-3391 GCA_035547455.1 Chitinophagaceae bacterium | reverse complement strand
AAAGCTTATTGAGGCCATCCCTTCCATTCAACCTGTCAGCAATAAGGATCTTAACCGTATCGCATCGGGTTTTGGTTACCGCATTGACCCCATTTATAAAAGCACTCACTTTCATGCCGGGCTTGATTTTACAGCACCCATTGGCACGCCCATATATGCTACCGCTGATGGCATAGTTAAAGAAGCTGGTTTTAGCACAGGAGGCTACGGTAATGAGGTAGTAATTAACCATGGCTTTGGGTACGAAACGCTGTATGGCCACATGTCGCGGGTTAAAGCTAAAGCAGGGCAGCGCGTAAAACGTGGTGAAGTGATTGGCTATGTGGGAAGTACGGGCAAAAGCACAGGACCGCACTGCCATTACGAAGTGCATAAAAACAGTGTTGCCGTAGACCCGGTATATTATTTTTATAATGATCTGTCGCCGGAACAATATGACCGTGTGCTGAAGATGAGCGGTCAGCAAAACCAAAGCTTTGATTAGGCTGGCTGTTAAAAGCCTTACAGGCGCAAACCAATAAAGCAAATCGTCCATAAACAAAAGGCAATGTAAATTATTGCTGGTTTTCATGCAGCATATAGGCTTGCTCACGCTTCCACCAGCGCAGCCCTATATACCCGGCAATAGTAACGGGCGTAAGCATAAGATACATGATGCCTGCATTTAGTGCTTTTGCAGGCTTTTCACCCAGTTGTGACGCTGTTTTTGTACAGATTGAACATTGTGCAGATACATTTTGTGCAACAGCCATCGCCAGTAAAATACATGTAAAAACTATCACTATCCTCTTTTTCATACGCATGTTTTCAGGTGCAAAGATACAAATTGACAGCAAAGGAAAATTTTTTACCTTTCTGTCTTAAAAACCGCACATGAGCCACAGGAGAAAATTTTTGAAGCAAATGATGTTAACTGCCGGGGCATTTTCGGCATCCAGCCTTTTTAATGAAGCTTTAGCCGGAAGAATGGAAAATGCGAATGACACCATATTGGGGTTAACACCGGGAGAAGTGGCTACGGATGAAGATTACTGGAGCGTAATACAACAGGCTTATACCGTTGACCCCAACCTTATTAACCTTAACAATGGCGGCGTAAGCCCCTCCCCGCGCATTGTGCAGGAAGCAGTAGAACGGTATAATAAGCTGGCCAATGAAGGCCCTTCATTTTACATGTGGCGGATTATTGACATGGGGCGTGAACCATTAAGGCAAAAACTTGCAGCACTGGCGGGTTGCAGCCCCGATGAAATTGCGGTTAACCGAAACGCCACCGAGGCGCTGAACACTGTTATTTACGGCCTTGATCTTGCACCGGGCGATGAAGTAATAGGCACAAAGCAGGATTATCCCAACATGATAAACGGCTGGAAACAAAAGGCATTACGGCAGGGTATAAAATATACGCAGATAAGTTTCAATTTTCCTATTGAGGACGATGACGAGATTGTTGCCGCTTACGAGAAAGCCATTACACCCAAAACAAAGCTGCTGCATGTTACCCACATGATAAACTGGGTTGGACAAATTATGCCGGTACAAAAAATTGCGCGTATGGCCCATGCAAAGGGCATTGACGTACTGTGCGACGGTGCACATTCATTCGGCCTGCTTGATTTTAAGATACCAGACCTTGAATGCGACTATTTTGGTACCAGCCTGCATAAATTTTTAAGTGCGCCTATTGGCAGCGGCATGCTGTACGTAAAAAAAGATAAAATTGAAAAAATATGGCCACTGTTATGCAATGACAACCCGCGCGGAAGTGATATAAGAAAATTTGAAACGCTGGGTACAAGAAGTTTCCCCATTGAGCAGGGCATTGGCGAAGCCCTAAACTTTCATAACGCTATTGGCCCTAAAAGAAAAGAGGAGCGCATACGCTACCTTAAAAACTACTGGGCCACAAAAGTGAAGGATGTTCCCGGTGTAACGCTCAGCACATCCCTTAGGCAGGAGTACTCCTGTGCTATTTGCGGGGTTAGCATAAAAGGTCTTACTCCCGCAGAATTAGACAGGCAGCTTTTTGAAAAACATAAAATTCACACCGTAGGTATTGTCTGGGAAAACATTAGTTGCGTAAGGGTAACACCCCACGTATATACTTCGCTGCAAGATCTTGACACACTTGTAAATGCAATTGCCGAAATTACGCAAAACCCTCCTAAAGGATAGTACAGGGGTACACCCAATATAAAGTACCTTGCAGCATGAAGACACTGCTGGTGATATTGATTATATCTGCAACTGCATTCAGGTGCGCTGCCCAGTACACTGCCATACATCAAATGGCAGAAAGAGAAAAACGGATAGCAGCTTCGCGATTTGATGCAGGCCAAACCAGTGTTGCATCCAATAATTTCAGGGTACATTACTATGAATGTGCGTGGCAGGTTGACCCCGCTGTGTACTACCTGCAGGGTAAGGTAACAGCGCATTTTATTATTACTCAGCAAAGCCACACTATTACATTTGATCTTTCACATCAGCTCAGTGTGGACAGCATATTTGTAAAGGGGCAAAAAATAAATTTTTTACAATCGGCAAATGAAAGCCTTACGCTAAACCTGCCGGTAATATATAGTGCCGGGGATACAGGCAGCACCACTATTTTTTACCACGGCGCCCCCCCACGGGGCAACGCCGCTTTTATCCAATCGTCGCACAATGGGGTGCCTATTATATGGACATTGAGCGAACCTTACGGGGCAAAAGACTGGTGGCCCTGCCGCAACGGGCTTGATGACAAAGCAGACAGCATTGATGTATATATTACTCACCCTTCTCAATACAAAGCCACCTCTAACGGTTTACTGCAAAGCGAGGTAACTGTTGGAAACATCACCACTACCTTGTATAAACACCGTTACCCTGTTGCCAGCTATCTTGTTGCCTTTGCTGTAACCAATTACAGTGTATTTACACAACAGGTACAATTAGGCAATACGCTGCTGCCTGTAACTATGTATGTGTACCCTGAAGCATTGACCACCTTTGAAAACTCCGCATACGTTGTAATAAATGCCCTTAAAACGTACTACGAATGTTTTGGTGATTACCCCTTTATAAAAGAAAAATATGGCCAAACACAATTTGGATATGGCGGAGGCATGGAACACCAAACGAATTCTTTTATCAGTTCCGATAATCCAAATCTTGTAGCGCACGAACTCGGTCATCAATGGTTTGGCGACAAAGTTACCTGCGGAAGCTGGCACGAAATATGGCTGAATGAAGGCTTTGCGGAATACCTGGCTGATTTTCTCTACACAGAAAAAAATGACACCTTTTATTACCGCAAATATGTACAGTACGACTTAGACAATATTGTTACCGGCCGGGGAGGATCTGTATGGGTTGAAGATACCACTAACATTGACCGCATTTTTGA
>DASZUX010000342.1:0-11106 GCA_035547455.1 Chitinophagaceae bacterium | reverse complement strand
ACTACTTGCCGGTTTGCTCGGCAAGTATAAACTTCATTCAATAAATATTATACTAAACTGTACTTTTATTTAATATAATATACGCTATGGAGCCAATCATCAGTATTAAAAACTTACGCAAGAGCTACGGTCAAAAGCTGGTTTTAAAAGGCATCAATCTTGATATATACCCCGGCCAGGTTATCGGGTACATTGGCCCCAACGGTGCTGGTAAAAGCACCACAGTAAAAATATTATGCGGCCTGCTGAGCGATTTTGAAGGAGGTGTGTATGTTAAAGGAATTAACCTTGCCGACAACGCAATTGCTGTTAAAAGCCATATTGGCTATATTCCGGAACAGGCTGAATTATATGATGTACTAACACCTGCGGAATTCCTGGGTTTTATGGCCGATTTATATGGCATGGATGAAAAAATAGCGCGCGAAAGAATGGCGAGAATGCTTGCTGCCTTTGGGCTGCAGGGAAATATAAATGACAGGATGGACACGTTCAGTAAAGGCATGAAGCAAAAGGTATTAATTACCTCAGGCTTATTGCATAACCCTGACATCGTTATTCTTGATGAGCCCCTGAGCGGTCTGGATGCCAACAGTGTAATAATAGTAAAAGAGCTGATAAGCAAATTAGCAAAGGAAGGCAAAACTATTTTTTACTGCAGCCACATGATGGATGTAGTAGAAAAGGTTAGCGACCGTATTGTGCTGATAAATGACGGTACTGTTATAGCTGATGGAAGCTTTGAAGAGCTTAAGCAGCAGCAGGGCAACGAAAGCCTGGAGAAAATATTTGCCCACCTTACGGCAAAAGAATCGCTGAACGATGCTGCAGACCAATTAATGAGCGCGTTTAGTTAGTACATCAACTTTACCTTACAGCATGAACATAATCAACAAAATACTATTGAAAATAGTTTTACTGCCATCAGGCTTATATAAACGAATGGGCATAAATACCAACCAGCTTAAAGCTATTTTGACGACCAAGCTTATTATAGACGACAGGCGGCCCAACAGCTTTCAGCAAATGCGGCAGAAGGCACGTAAAAAGCCCGTTTCAACCGCTACGCTTTCCACCATGCTTATGTCATTGGTTGTGGGCGGCTTGTTTACTTACATGAGTTTTATTCTAACCGACACAATTACAAGGTTTACTATCTATTTTTCTTTTTTTATTGCATTCCTGGCATCAGTGCTTATTGCAGATTTTACGAGCGTACTGATTGATATTAGAGACACCTACATAATATTACCCAAACCTGTTACCGATAAAACTTTTGTACTCAGCCGTTTGCTGCACATATTTATACATGTATGCAAAATTGTAATACCCATGGTGTTGCCGGGCGCCATTTTTTTTACTGCCAGTTACAATATAGCTGTACTTGCTGCTTTTTTGTTTATGGTGCTTATGGCAACGCTGTTTACTATTTTCCTTATTAATGCCTGTTACATTTTAATACTTAAAATAACGACGCCCCAAAAATTTCAGAATATTATCAGCTACATACAAATAGCATTTGCCGTATTTTTTTATGCATGCTACCAGCTTGTACCACGTATGATGACAAAGTTTGCAGGCTTTAACATAAACCATACTAGGTTCATCTGGCTTTTGCCGTCATATTGGTTTGCAGGCGCTATTCAGCAAGTATATGCCCCCTCCCCGTCCATTCAATTATGGTTCTGTGCTGCGCTAAGCCTTGTAGCCCCGGTTTTCTGTCTTTGGCTGGTAATTAAATACTTTGCACCGTCCTTTAATAAAAAACTTTCACTTATTAGCGCAGGTGTATCAGAAAGTTCAGATAAAACAACAGTTAAAAAAGAAGGAGCGCCTACCGCCTACAGCATGTTACTGGCCAGGCTTTTTACAAAACAGGGTACTGAACGGACAGGCTTTTTGTTTACCTGGAAAATGATGCTCCGCAGCCGGGAATTCAAAATGAAGGTGTACCCATCCATCGGGTATATGCTGGTTATAATTGTGCTGATGTTTTTTAATATGAAAGGGTTGTCATTTAGTGACGTACAATTGCAAACCAGTAAAGGCAAAGCGGCTACCCTTATTGTAATCTACTTCAGTAACCTGCTGCTTATCGGTGCGCTTGGGCAAATAACCATGTATGATAAGTTTAAGGCGGCATGGATATTTTTTACAACCCCCATTGATGTACCTGGCAAAATTGTAAGCGGTGCCGTAAAAGCATCCATAGCACAATTCTTCTTTCCTATTGCTTTTATAACCGCTGTCATCCTGGTATCAATAGCGGGAGTCAGCATTATACCCAATATACTTTTTGGCTATTGTAATGTTTTACTTGTAAGTGCGGTTTCTGCCTTTTTAACTACCAATAAATTGCCGTTTTCTTCACCAACCACCACAAGGGGCAGCGCAGGAATGCTGCGCTTATTTACAGTAATGATTTTAGGTTTTTTTATCGCTTTTGCACATTACAGTTTGTATAATATTACCCCGGTTATTGTTATACTGGCATTTATTTCGGGCGGGGCAGCGTGGATGATTTTTGATTCCATTAAGAAATACAGCTGGAAAAAAATAAGCAGCAACTATGAAGATTGACCTTACAGGTAAATATTCGCAGTAATGCAGGCTGGCTTACTAAGTTTTTCATAAGCTTGTACAAATGCTATTAAAATTGTAAGTTAGTACCTAAAAATTCCCGGTATGAAAAACATTTTACTTGCTGTATTTTTTGCCGGCGCCTTATCGGCTGCTCAAGCACAACATTCATTACAAAAACTGTGGGCCAGCGATACTATTTTACCACAGCCAGAGTCCGTTTTGTACGATGCACAGGGTAAGATATTATATACGTCGCTGATAGATGGTGACGGCAGCGCCAAAGATGGCAAAGGCGGTGTGGCCAAACTAAGCCTTGATGGTAAGATTATTAACAAAAATTGGGTAACAGGCCTTAATGCACCCAAGGGTTTAGGCAAATTTGGCAATACGCTGTATGCAGCCGATGTGGATGAAGTAGTAGTAATTGATATACCTGCAGCCAGGGTGATAAAAAAGATAGCCATCCGCGGCGCTAAATTCCTAAACGACATAACAGTTGACAGCAAGGGAGTAGTGTATGTAAGTGATACTCAAACAGGCGATATTTTTAAAATTGATAATGGCAATGTAACTACCTTTCTTAAAAACATAAAAGGGGCAAACGGCGTGCTGGCCTTAGGTACCAACCTGTATGCACTTTCGTCCGGCACTGTTATAAAAGCCGATGCACAGGGCAATACGAAAAGTATTGCTACCGGGCTTGACAACTCAACAGATGGCATTGAACAGGTAACAAAGGGGGAGTTTGTTGTATCCTGCTGGAACGGTGTTATTTACTATGTAAAAGAAGATGGCAGTACTGAGCTGCTGCTTGATACGCGCGCTGAAAAGATGAACACTGCAGACATTGGCTATGATCCTGTAAACAGGATTGTTTATGTGCCCACCTTTTTTAAAAACAATGTTGTTGCCTATAAGCTAAAATAGTACCGTTATTGCCCGGCATCAACAATTATTATTCTTTTGGTTTTGCGCTGCTGCTTTGCAATACGCACCATTTGCAGTAAAACCGCCATGCAAATAAGGGCAAAGCCAAAATAAAAATTACTGTGCAGTTGTTCATTTTCGTGATACAACGCAAAAGCCAATATTATACCATATACCGGTTCAAGCGTAAGCAGAAGGTTAACCGTAAATGCGCTCACCGTTTTTAATGCACTTATGTATAAAATAAAAGTTAGAATGGTGCAGCACCAGCTTAGTATAATAAGCCACAACCAGTCGTAACCGCCTGGCATAAATGCCGGTACAGGGAAAAAATAATTGTACAGCGGCATAAGCAGGGTTAAGCCAAGAAAGCCACCAGTAAGCTGGTACAGCGTAATAGTATGGGGCTGGTAACCAGATACAATCTTTTTGTTCAATACCGATGCCACAACAGTGGCGACTGATGATATTAATCCAAGATATATGCCGGCTGAAAAATGCAGGTTATACAGGTAAATAACCGTAATGCCTGCTAACGCAAAGAGCCCGAGTATAACCTCCTGCATATTTATCCTTCGCCGGAAGAAAACAGGTTCAATAATTGCAGAAAACAACCCGGTTGTTGAAAGACAGGTAAGCGCAATAGACACATTAGCCTGCTTGATGCTGCTATAAAAAAATACCCAATGTATGGCGAGTACAAATCCTATCAACCCTATTTTTAAAAAATCCGCAAACTTTATTCTTGTTATGCTGCGTGTAAAATAAAATAGCACCCACAGAGATACGGCAGTAATAAACAACCGCCACCATACCAGCATAGCGCCGTTAAGGGTAATAGCCCTGCCCAGAACACCGGTAAAGCCCCAAATAAAAACGGCCGCATTTAACCGTAATAAAGCTGCGCGCATATTGTTGCAAAGAAAGCATTTAAACAGCAATAAAGTGGTTATTTAATAGCCGGGGCCAGCAACAGCAAGCACCGTTTTCTTCGCCAAAAACTTTGTCTTATCTTTACATTCGCCTGTGTAAATAACAGGCAATTTATTTTAGTAACAAAAAAAGTTAACCATAAAAACTTGCGTTATGAACCCGGCAATTGGCATTACCGAACCTAACAGGCTGGCTGTAGCAACTGCGCTGTCTAAATTATTAAGCGATGAGTTTGTATTATATACCAAAACGCGCAATGCACACTGGAATATTGAAGGCCCTGATTTTCACAGCATGCACTTATTCTTTGAAACACAATACGAAGCGCTTGATGACATAATGGACAGTGTTGCCGAACGCATACGCATGCTTGGGCATTATTCGCCTGCCACCCTGAAAGAGTTTTTGGCTCTAACGCACCTTACAGAAAAAAGTGAAAGGAAGAACGACAGTACGGGTTTTATTAACGACCTGGTGCAGGACCATGAGAGCATTATTGTTTACCTGCGGGAAAATATCAACCCGTTCGCCTCGGAATATGGCGATGCAGGCACCAGCGATTTTATAACCGGGCTGCTGGAACAACACGAGAAGATGGCCTGGATGCTAAGGGCGCACCTTTAACAATTGAAAAACAACCAGTTATTGTTTATGAATTACATGCTTGAAAAGCCTGTTGAAGGTGATATTTATACCCAAAAGTACCAATGCACTATACAGTGGCGCAACGGCACATTTGTTACTGACGAGCCGGTTAAGTCAGGCGGGCTTGATACGGGCCCTGATCCCTATACTTTACTGCTGTCATCGCTGGCAACATGCACGCTGGTAACATTGCGCATGTATATTGACCGTAAGGGCTGGGATATACCGCATATAAGTGTAAAAGCCAACCTCTATCAAATAACAAAGGACGGCAAGGTTACCACTATTATAGACCGCGATATAAACTTTCAGCAGAAGGTTGCCGATGACCAGCGCGAAAGGTTAACGGAGATTGCCAAAGCATGTCCTGTATCTAAAATATTACAGGGTGATATAAGCGTTCGCACTTTTGCTTTTAACGATTCGGAAGATGTTAAACAACTGCAATACACAAATGGCGGTATAACCGTAGTTTGGAAGCCGGATGTGTGTAAGCATTCCGCCCGCTGTGTAACCGGCCTGCCTGCTGTATTTGATATAAATAAGCGCCCATGGGTAACTATGACGGGCGCCACCAGCGGGGAGATTGCAGCGCAAATAAAACAGTGCCCCACCGGTGCTTTAACATATTATACTAACCAAACTGAACCTGAAACCGCTTTAGATAAAATAAGCCCCGCATAAAGGGCTTATTTTATCTAAAGCAGGAGTATAATAAAAATGCGTTGTTAATCAAACATAGCTGCTGTATCATCCTCTACACCGTCAAATTTGTTGTCTGCTTTTTGCATTAATGCCTGGGTTTTGGTTTTAATGCGGTTATATTGTTCTTCTGCAATTTCGGCTATGCTGTTATAAACATTACAAGCAGCATCTTTTATGTCACTTGCATTATTTATTATTTTTCTGCGTGTTTCACGTCCCCTGTCAGGGGCAAATAAAACACCTAAAACAAAACCCGCAATTAGGCCGTTGGTAAATGCTTTTACGCTCATACAAAAGATTTAGATGGTTCAACAATACTTTTGTATATGCCAAAACTTTGCCACTTTTAACTTATCTCCAAAATTACCTGTTCTTACATTCATGCCTTTAACAACCTGCCACATTTAAAAAGCTAAAAAGAGGCCAAAAGCCTCTTTTTAAAAATCATTTATTAATTACATGTTCACAGTTATGAAAATACTTCTTTCACTTTTTCAAAGAAAGATTTCTCGCTTTTGCCAGGCTGAGGTTTAAAATTAGGGCTCTCAGCAAGTTTTTCAAGCATTGCTTTTTCTTCAGAGCTAAGGCTCTGCGGTGTCCATGCATTTACATGTATCAGCTGGTCACCCCTGTGATAACCATTTACCTCGGGGAATCCTTTACCCTTTAACCTGAATATCTTCCCGCTTTGTGTACCCGCTGGAATTTTTATTTTCGCCCTTCCATCAATAGTAGGCACCTCCACGTTTACACCAAAGGCAAGGTCAGAAAATGTAACATGCAATTCGTACGCTACATTCAGCCCGTCGCGCTGCAATTCTTTATGCGGTTCTTCTTCAATCAAAATTATCAGGTCGCCT
Source organism: Chitinophagaceae bacterium (assembly GCA_035547455.1). Taxonomy (GTDB): domain Bacteria; phylum Bacteroidota; class Bacteroidia; order Chitinophagales; family Chitinophagaceae; genus JABDFW01. The sequence continues at coordinate 4,453 of DASZUX010000342.1, read as the reverse complement.
GGTGCGCCACCGCGCTCACCCATATTACCCTTCCCGCTCATGCTCAATTGCATGCCTTCACCAACCCCGGCAGGTATCTCCACGTTTATTGTTTCCTCACCAAAAACACGCCCTTCGCCCTTGCAGTTACTGCACTTTGCGGTAATGGTGGTTCCTTCTCCGTTGCAGGTAGGGCAGGTAGTTACCGTTTGCATCTGGCCCAAAAAGGTGCTTGTTACTTTGCGTACCTGGCCACTGCCGCCGCAGGTACCGCAGGTTTGTACACTGCCTTTGTCTTTAGCCCCGGTGCCGCCGCAGGTGTTGCAGCTAACATATTTTTTTACTTTTATATTTTTAGTTACACCTTTTGCAATTTCTTCGTAGGTAAGCTTTATTTTAACGCGCAGGTTGCTGCCACGCACACCGCGGGGCTTGCCACCGCCGCCTCTTCTGCCACCACCACCAAAAAAGCTTCCGAAAATATCATCGCCAAAAATATCACCAAACTGGCTGAAGATGTCTTCCATGTTGCCTGTACCGCCGCTAAACCCGCCTGCACCCGGCGCAAAAGCCTGGTGGCCAAACCGGTCGTATTTTGCGCGTTTGTCAGCGTCGCTCAGCACTTCGTACGCTTCTGCAGCCTCCTTAAACTTGTCTTCCGCTGCTTTATCCCCGGGATTACGGTCAGGGTGATACTGCATGGCCACTTTGCGGTAGGCTTTTTTATCTCATCAGCAGAGGCGGTTTTTGACACGCCTAAAATTTCATAATAGTCTCTTTTCATGAAACCTCTACCCTTGTAAAAAGGGAATTTGTTTATGCACCTTGCGGTACTTTAATATAAAAAAATTACTTCCCTACCACCACTTTGGCAAACCTTATAATCTTGTCGTTAAGATAATACCCTTTCTGCACCTCATCAAGTACCTTTCCTTTCAGTTCGTCACCGGGTGCCGGTATTTCGGTAATCGCCTCGTGCTTTTCTACGTCAAACGGGGTATTAATGCTTTCCATAGCTTTAAGCCCCCTTGACTGAAGGCTTTTACGCAGCTTGTCAAAAACCAGTTTAACACCCTCCTTTACCTGCACTATATCTCCGGTCTTTTCAATTTGCTTTTCCGCCCTGTCACAGTCATCCAGTACATCCAGCAAACCTGTAATCACTTCCTTACCCGCTGTCTGGCGAATTTCAAGGTTTTCTTTTGCAGTGCGCCGCCTGAAATTATCAAACTCTGCCATCAGCCGCAGGTATTTATCCTTTTGCTGCGCCAGTTCATCTTCCAATTTGTCAATTTTACTCTCATCTTCTCCCACCGGCTCTTCTAAAAAACTGGTTCCTGCTGCATTTTCGTCAGTACTAATGTTTAAATCAGACATTTCTGCTGCATTGTCCTGCCCGTTTTTATCAAAATCCTTATTTTTCATAATATGAATAGTTAGCTGTTAAAAAGGTCAAATAGCCTGCCAAGGCCGATGCCTTGAAAATTTGGCAGTTGCAGCAAAAATACGCTTCACCGTCCGTTAGCTATTATATTTTCTTTTTTACTATGCCGGCAATAAACCTTTTGAAGATTGGCATTATATAAACTACAATAAAAGTTGGGAAAATGAGGAATGCAAAAATTAAGATTAACTAATTCATTATTAATATTTTAAGATAGAACAAGACGAGTTATTTTTTATGAAATTCATCTTCAAACGCTTGCAACATAACAATATAAAGTCACTTAATTCCGGCGATTTCATGACAACTGCTGCTTTATGCGTGGGCGGGGTAAATTAGGATGGAGGTGAAAGAAAAGGTAAGAAAAGTAAAAGATTTTACCCTTGCAAAATCTTAAGCTTATCCAGTAAGTCAGGAAAAGAAGTTTTACTTATTGGAAGCATGCTGCTGCCAACTGTTACCTCTTCGGCATCAAAGCTTTTTATATGGTGCAAGTTTATAAGGTAGCTGCGGTGACTTCTCCAAAAAAAACCGGGCAGCATGTCCTGCAGGTATTTTAGCGTGGTTTTAAGTACATACCTGCCGCCTTCTGTATTTAATGTTACATAATTGTCATCCGCCTCGGCCCATAGCAGGTCTGTTAATTGTATTTTTATAAACTTACCCTTGTTCTTAACAAAAATCCCATCTTTTATTAACACGGGGTCCTCATCTTCTGTTGCAGTCCGTCCTCCTGTTTTCCTTTCAGCAAATTGAACCAGCGCCGTTTCAATAGCTGCATAAAGGTCGCTTTCATTAAACGGTTTTATCAGGTATGCATAAGGCTTTGTTTGCTTGGCTTTATCAATAGTTGCCCTGTCGCTGTGCGAGGTGATAAACACAAACGGGATTTTTGCCGAACTATTAATGTATTCGGCAAGCATAATGCCAGACTTTGCCCCCCGCAAAGTAATATCAAGCAATACAATATCAGGCATTTCTATATCCAATGCTTTTACTGCCTCATCATAGTTTATGCACATAGCAGGTACATGGTAGCCAAACTGTTGCAAACATTCGTTCATGTAATCTGCAATAATCAGTTCATCTTCTACAACCAGCACTTTTATTTTTTTATTCACCATTATGCAGCCATGCTTTCTGTAAATAATATTGTTACTACCGTACCGTTAGCAGATGTAAAACTTACGTCACCCCCTAACTGTCTTGCCAGGTTTTTTACCAGTCTTACACCTAGAGAATTTTTACGTTCAAAATCTGGCGGCAGTCCCGCGCCATCATCAGCCACACTAAGTATATATGCATTATCCTCTCTTTTTTGAAGATTTATCCGGATGTTACCCTGCTCCTTTTGTGAAAAAGCGTATTTACAACTATTGGTAATTACCTCGTTTAAAATAAGCCCGATAGAAATTGATGTGTCAAGCGAAAAAGAAGCATTGGTGTTTTCGGTCACCATTATATCTATCTGTTTGCCATAAGGATTATTGCTGGCAAGTATACCCGTTGCAAGGTCGTTTATATATTCTTTCAGGTACACATGTACAACATCCTGTTTTTCGTATAGCTTGTTATGTACAAGCGCCATACTTTTAATACGTTGCTGCGCCTGTCTCAGCGCATCAACAAAGCGCTCGTCTTTATAGTCTTTAAACTGCATATACAGCAGGCTGCTTATAATTTGCAGGTTATTTTTAACGCGGTGGTGTATTTCTTTCAAAAACACTTCCTTCTCCCTGTTGCTTTGCTCCAGCACCTGTGTTGCTTTGCGCTTATTACGGTAGCTTAGCCAAAAAGCAAACGCTGCAACGGCTGTTATAAGTAACCCTGCGGCAATAGCCCATGCAATTATACGCTGTCTTTTTGTTTCTTCGCTCAGGCTTTGTATTTGCTTTTCTTTTTGCCTGGTACCAAATAATATATCACTTTGGTTAATGGCCATATTTACTTCATTATTCCTGTATTCTTTATAATCGTTCAATTGTTTTTGCTTGTATTCAAGGGCTTTGTCATAATCTCCCGCCCCCTCAAATACAGTGCTCCACATTTCATCCAGCGACACTTCGTCTTCCTTGCTATAGTTTATTTTGTGAGACAAATCTGTGGCAAGTTGCGCATAATGTATGGCAGAGTCTGTATTACCATCATGCGACCAGCCCAATGCAAGCGCCCTCCAGCTATCCACAAACTCATAGGTAATGTTATTTTCGGCCGAAATTTGCAATGCCAGTTTTGCCCAGGGCAGGCTTTCTTTATACCTATGCAATTTTTGTAATGCAAATGCCCTAACCTGGTAAAAAGTGGCCTGTACATCCGGGTCTTTTAATTCAATAGCTTTTTGCAGGCCTACTTCAATGTAATGCAGGCAGCTATCATATTGTTTCAGTTCCAAAAACGCCTGGCAAAGGCATACGTAAGCCGTGTTAAGCACATGGTTTGCTTCATCTGCTTCGGCAATTATATTTTTTTCAGCTAACGCGTATGCCACAGCTTTCTCATGGTAGCTTATGGCAGTAGTAAGCTGGTCCATCATAAAATATACATTGCCAAGCTTTAAGTTAGCAAGCCCCGACTTATTCTTTAACCCGAGAGAGTCAGCCAGCGTCATAATTTTTTGAGCGTATGTTATGGCATTATTATATTGCTTGCTGCGGCTGTAGTAATCCACTGCTGCTGAATAAATATTTATATGGGTGCCCATATCTTTAACCATCCCGAGCATATTCAACCCCGTATCAAGCCAGTTAACCTCGTTTAAACTATCTCCCAGATACATATAAGCCCCTGAAAGACGTATTGCGAGGTCCGCTTTAACCACAGGCGTCTGCTGGTAATACGAACTGCAGCAATTATACGCCTGTTTGTAATATACTATTGATTGCGAAGGGTTATTGGTTGCATATAAATCGCCCAACGCAGTAAGCTGTACTAATTTTTCGCTATCTGTATGTGCTTGATCAACAAGATTTAATAGGCTGTCACGTATGCGTGGCATCTGCGAAAAAACGCTGGCAGCGTAACACATACACA
>DASZUX010000341.1:0-7513 GCA_035547455.1 Chitinophagaceae bacterium | reverse complement strand
TGCACCTTTATACCTTGCTTATAATCCGCAACTTATGGAAGGCATGCTAAACGGTATTTTTTACTTCAGCGAAAGCGGCAAATACACAAAACCTTATGCTGCGCATGACCTTGGTACCTACCCGCTTGCCAACGGCCAGGTATATGGTGAAGGTATGCCTGTAGAAGAATCGGGCAACATGGTAATACTTGCTGCTGCCATTACTAAAGCAGAAGGCAATGCCGGCTTTGCCAGGAAACACTGGCAAACACTCACTACATGGGCACAATACCTTATGCAGTATGGCTTTGACCCTGAGAACCAGCTTTGCACCGACGACTTTGCAGGCCACCTTGCACGCAACGCCAACCTTTCCGTTAAAGCCATTGCAGGCATAGGCTGCTACGGTATGATGGCAAAAATGCTGGGTAACGACGCTGCGGCTGCTACCTATACTGACAGCGCCAAAGCAATGGCCCAAAGGTGGATGCTGTTTGCCGGCGATGGCGACCATTATGCTCTTACCTTTAACGACAAACATACCTGGAGCCAGAAATACAATCTTGTATGGGACAAGGTGCTTGACCTGGGCCTTTTTCCGAAGCAGGTGTACAGCAAAGAGATAAAGTATTACCTCACCAAACAAAATGCTTTTGGCCTGCCGTTAGACAGCCGTAAAACCTATACAAAGAGCGACTGGATTTTATGGACTGCCACGCTGGCGTCCAGCCGCGCAGATTTTGAAGCCCTTATAAATCCCATATACAAATACATACGTGAAACACCTACGCACGTACCGCTTAGCGACTGGCATGAAACTACCAACGGCAAGCAGGTGGGTTTCCAGGCACGCAGCGTTGTAGGCGGCTATTTTATGAAGGTGCTGGAACAAAAAATGCACGCCCATTAAAAAGGTACAGTAGCAAAAAATCCTGCTTTAGCTTGCTTAAACCGGTTTACAGCACTCTTTAAGCTGTATTAGCGGTGCAATAACCTAAGTTGCTGTAAACTTAGCACTGTGAAAAAAAGCCTTCTTCCTGTTATAGCCTTGATGTTATACAGTACCGGCCATGCCCAGGCTGAGAAAAACAACCTGTCCGTGGCGGTTGACTTTAACGCCATATCGCATTTTGGCAGCAGGATGCAAACCGGCGAAGCTTTTCAATCCTACAAATCTGCCGGTGTAAGCGGCTCTCCCTATTACAGTAACAATTGGAACGAGGGCACAGTTACCACCAGCAGCGGCCAGCAGGTAAGCGGCTACCTGTTGTTGTATGATAAACAGGCGCAGGATCTCTACATTCGCGCTAAAGACACCAACCTTGTTATTAAGGCAGATAAAAGCCAGGTAAAATCTTTTTCATTTTCCTCACCAGGCAAACAGCACAACTTTATACACTACCCGCTTGGCGGTAAAAAGCCGGTGGATGGTTTTATGGAAGTACTGGCGCCGGGTGAAAATTTTACGCTGCTAAAGCTTACCCAAACAATTTTTGAAAGAGCCGACTACAACGATATGCTGAAGGTGCGTAACGGGGAAGTAACCGATGCGTTTACAGACCATATAACTTATTACGTGCTGCACAACAACACCCTTATTCCCACGCCGCTGAAAGAACATGCTGTTCGCAAAGCGCTTGACGGTCTTTCGCCCAAAGCAGGCGCCTTTATAGACGCCCACCGCAACAACGGGTTCAATGAGCAATTATTAATCAACCTGGTAACTGCTTTAAACCAGTAACAAAGGCTTCGGGACTGCTTGTTTTGGAGTAAGAAGGGCCTCCATACAGGCATGTTCCGTGGCCTTTAATCCGCCGGGTTAAAAAACTCCGATAGTCTTTGTAATAATACTTTGTGCAGTTGGGGCGGTATGCTGCCTATACTCCGCATTATTTTGTTTGCAGGGAAAGCCGCCAGGGCAGAAAGCCTGATAACAGAATGCCGGTGCAGGCCGGTAAGCGCAAAGGCTTCGCTGCCCTCTTCAACCAGTTCATCAAAATCATGAATATATTGCTGCTGGTTTGAAGAAATACCGCACACCAAAAAGTCATCATATACCGGCAGCCGCCTCAAAATTAATGCAGGGCGAACTTTAAATACCCCCGCGGAATAGGACACTTCCACAAGGGCTATATCTCCTTCCTGCACTTCGCCGGCAGGCACTCCCGGCTCATTCAGCAAATAAGTCCCCGGTTCAAAATCATCCCCAGGTGTATAAGGGTCGTCCCAAAATCGTTGTATTAATTGCATGCACAAGGGTTTATATAAACAAAGGGCCGTTTACATCGCAAATCTCCCGGGCAAGGCTATTGTGCAGGTGCCGGCGCATCAGGCCTTTAGCACGCCAAGCGCTTTGCCCACTTTTGTAAAAGCAGCAATGGCCTTGTCAAGATGCTCCTGCCCGTGTGCGGCGCTTAGCTGCACGCGTATGCGCGCCTGCCCTTTGGGCACTACCGGGAAGAAGAAGCCGATTACATAAACGCCTTCATCCAGCAACCTGGCTGCAAAATTCTGAGCCACCACGGCATCATACAGCATAATGGGCACAATCGGGTGGTCACCGGGCTTAATATCAAAGCCCGCAGCAGTCATTTGTTTACGGAAGTATTGGGTATTGTATTCCAGCTTATCACGCAATTCAGTGGTTTCAGTCAGCATATCTAATACGGCAATAGAAGCCCCCACTATGCTGGGCGCCAGCGTATTACTAAAAAGGTAAGGCCTGCTGCGCTGGCGCAGCATTTCAACAATCTCCTTACGGGCGCTGGTAAAACCGCCGCTGGCCCCGCCAAGCGCTTTGCCCAGCGTACCGGTAATAATATCAATACGGCCCATTACATTACGGTACTCGTGTGTGCCACGGCCTGTTTTGCCCAAAAACCCGCTGGAATGGCTTTCATCTGTCATTACAATGGCATCATATTTATCTGCCAGGTCGCAAATTTTATCAAGCTGTGCAATAGTGCCGTCCATGCTGAACGAGCCGTCTGTAGCAATTATCCTGCTGCGGCAACCGGCGCTTTCTTTCAGTTTTGCTTCCAGGTCATCCATGTTGTTATGCTCGTAACGAAAGCGCTGCGCTTTGCACAGGCGCACCCCGTCAATAATGCTGGCATGGTTCAGCGCATCGCTTATAATAGCGTCCTGCGCGTCAAACAATGGCTCAAATAAACCACCGTTGGCATCAAAAGCGGCAACGTATAAAATGGTGTCCTCGGTGCCTAAAAATTCCGCAATCTTCTTTTCCAATTGTTTATGAATGTCCTGTTTGCCGCATATAAAACGCACGCTGCTCATGCCATAACCACGCTCGTCAATAGCTTTGTGCGCCGCCTCAATTACTTTAGGGTGCGATGACAGCCCCAGGTAGTTATTGGCGCAAAAATTGAGTACGGTTTTACCGTTTACCAATATCTCCGGCCCCTGTTCGCTGGCAATAATACGTTCACGCTTTAACAACCCTGCATTTTCAATTTCGGTCAGTTCGTTTTGTATGCGTTGCACAAATTTTTCATTCATACGTAAAACTTTAAGGCGACAAAGATAAGGAGTGTTGTCACTCGGCAAATGTACAGTTGCTGTTGTTTACAGGCAATCTCCCGGGCTCTTTCTCCCGTGAAAAAAGGAGGATGAGGGAGGAATCCAAAATCAACTATCTTGTTCATTTTCAAGTATTTATTATAAAAAAGATTCACTTTTTCAACAAATTCATTTCTCTTGCCATCCCGACGCAGGAGGGATCTGCCCGGCTTACATACTACAGGTGCCACCGGTGCAATTACCCAAAAGATTCTTCGCTTCGTTCATAACGACAGCCGCGTTTTCTTTTGCAGCTGCCCTCAGGAAAAAAGGAGGATGAGGGAGGAACACAAATTCAACTATCTTGTTCATTTTCAAGTATTTACTATAAAAACGATTCACTTTTTCAACAAATTTGTTTCTCTTGCCATCCCGGCGAAGGGAAGGATGCCTGTGTAGGCACTAAAGTCGTCAGCACTGCAATTACCCAAAAGATTCTTCGTTTCGCTCATAACGACAGCCGCATTTTCTTTTGCAGTTGCCCTCAGGAAAAAAGGAGGATGAGGGAGGAATCCAAAATCAACTATCTTGTTCATTTTCAATCATTTATTATAAAAGCGATTCACTTTTTCAACAAATTCAATTTCCCTGTCATCCCGACGCAGGAGGGATCTGCCCGGCTTACATACTACAGGTGCCACCGGTGCAATTACCCAAAAGATTCTTCGCTTCGCTCATAACGACAGCCGCATTTTCTTTTGCAGTTGCCCCCGGGGAAAAAGGAGGATGAGGGAGGAATCCAAAATCAACTACCCTGTTCATTTTCAATCATTTATTTTAAAATCCATTCACTTTTTAAAAAATTCAATTTCCCTGTCATCCCGACGCAGGGGGGATCTGCCCGGCTTACATGCTACAGGTGCCACCGGTGCAACTGCCAGGCAGGTTCTTCCTGCGTGGGAATGACAGCCCGGTACAATTGCCGTGTCTCGCGCATACCTGGTCTTCCTCTACATATATATAAAAAAGGCAGGGGTGTCCGCATTTTCTGCACTTTTTAAATAATTATTTTTATAGCTTCAGCCTGCCTAACTTACATAACATGCGCATCCTCCTTCCTCTTCTGATATTACCCCTCATGCTGCACGCACAATACCAGCCTGATACCGCCAACCTGTGCCGTGGCGCTTATTTTACCCTTGAGCAGGCGGTAAAAGCACAGATGGATTTTGCCAAAACCTACCACGATGCGGCCACCTGGCAGCAGCGGGCAGCTATTATAAAAGCCGGCATACTGCAGGGTGCACAGCTTACCCATATACCTGCCAAAACACCGCTGCACGTTATTGTTACGGGTGTAAAGGCGCTTACGGGGTACACCGTTAAAAACCTGGCCATCGAAACACTGCCGGGTTACTACCTTACCGGCAACCTGTACCTGCCGGCAGACACTGCAAAACCTATGGCTGGCATCCTGTCGCCGCACGGTCATTTTCATGACCCTGACGGGCGGTTTCAAACAGACCAGCAAAAGCTCTGCGCCACCTTAGCCCAAATGGGCGCTGCCGTGTTTACTTATGATATGGCTGGGTATGGTGACAGCAAACAATGCCGGCACGAAATACCGCTGGCGCTAAAACTGCAGACATGGAACAGCATCCGCGCACTGGATTACCTGCTTTCGCTGCCTAATATTGATACTGCCCGCATTGGTATTACAGGCGCCTCCGGCGGCGGCACGCAAAGTATTATTTTAACCGCTATTGATGACCGTATTAAAGTATCTGCGCCGGTGGTAATGGTATCATCGTACTTTTTTGGCGGCTGCGTATGCGAAAGCGGCATGCCCATACACCGGCACGCCGGCTTTCAAACCAATAACGTAGAAATTGCGGCCTGCGCTGCGCCAAGGCCCATGCTGCTGGTGAGCGATGGCGATGACTGGACGAAGAATGTGCCCTTTATTGAATATCCCTATATACAAAACATTTACCGCTATTACGGTAAAGAACATGATGTGGAAAGCGCTTACCTGCCCTTAGATAAACACGATTACGGCCCCGGCAAACGGCAGGCGGTGTACGCGTTTTTTGCCAAACACCTCGCGTTAAACATCACTGCTGCCAACCCCGGTGGAAGCGTTGACGAAAACCATTGTGTGCTGTTTCCACCACAGGCCTTAGCTGTATGGAACAAAGAACACCTGCTGCCCGTCAACGCCGTACAGGGCGATGAGGCGGTGATGAAATTACTGGAATGGTAAATACCGCGGAAGGCTATTGTTACGGTACTGAACGAATATAACCCGGTCTTTTAATAATGCTGGGGAGAGAATGATAAACCAACAGCGTTCATGCTATCAGCAATAAAGATTGTTTCGTTTCCACAAAGTCCCGGAGGGACACAATAGCACAGCGATGGGTTTCAACCCATCGGCAAAATAGCCGCATTCACAACTCACAAAAAGCCCCGCAGGGGCGGGATAATATTCAAACAGCACACACGTTATATTTTACCGTTATTATTATTGGTTACAACAGCAGCAGCTAAAAAGATTGTCACCATTCCCAAAAGTCCCGGAGGGACGCAATAACACAGCGATGGGTTTCAACCCATCGGCAAAAATAGCCGCACTCACAAAAAGCCCCGCAGGGGCGGGATAATATTCAATCAGCACACGCGTTATATTTTACCGTTATTATTATTGGTTACAACAGCAACGGCTAAAAAAGATTGTCACCATTCCCAAAAGTCCCGGAGGGACGCAATAGCACAGCGATGGGTTTCAACCCATCGGCAAAATAGCCGCATTTACAACAAGCCCCATAGTGGATGGGATACCACGGTACTCGCCAAAACACCATCCAATCACTACTCCACCCCGTCAAAATATTCTACACCAAACAATCCTTTTGCAAAACGCAGGTGCAGGCTGTCGCGCTGGTGAAGGCCGGGGCGGTATGCCTGTTCTTCCACCCATTCGTTTACCCAATGCTCTTTTTCTTTACCGTGGTAAAACAGGTCTACACTTTTACTGCTGTCGCTAACGGCCACAACAACAAAAGTTTTTGTACTCACACCCTTGTTAAACTGCCGGTTAATAAACAATCCCATTCCATCAAACGTGTCATGAAAAAAAAGGAAAAAACCAGCAAGGGATATAACAGCATACACCAGCCCTCCTGCCGTTATATTCCTGGTTTCTTTTTTAATAAAAACGTACACTAATATTGCACAAAAAAGGGCGGCTTCAATAACAGCAAGTACCATGTTCGCATTCTTTTCAAATAGGTCTGCATCTTTTTGCAGGTAATATTTCTCCTGGGTATAAGAGGAGAACAGCATTACCAAACAGCACAATACCAGCCAGGCTATAATTGCGCCCCGGTATTTCCTTAGCCATTGTAAAACTTTATTCATGGGTTGTGGGGTGGGTTTTTATGGCAATTTACATCAAACTTTCCGGCTTTCTGCCGCTATTGATATTGTTATCAACAGCACACGCGTTATATTTTACCGTTATTATTATTGGTTATAACAGCAACATCTAAAAAAGATTGTCGCCATTTCCCAAAGTCCCGGAGGGACGCAATAACACAGCGATGGGTTTCAACCCATCGGCAAAAATAGTCTCACTCACAAAAAGCCCCGCAGGGGCGGGATAATATTCAAACAACACACGCGTTTTATTTTACCGTTATTATTATTGGTTATAACTGCAGCAGCTAAAAAGATTGTCACCATTTCCCAAAGTCCCGGAGGGACGCAATAATACAGCGATGGGTTTCAACCCATCGGCAAAAATAGCCTCACTCACAAAAAGCCCCGCAGGGGCGGGATAATATTCAAACACCACACACGTTATATTTTACCGTTATTATTATTGGTTACAACAGCAGCAGCTAAAAAGATTGTCACCATTTCCCAAAGTCCCGGAGGGACGCAATAGCACAGCGATGGGTTTCAACCCATCGGCAAAAATAGCCGCACTCACAAAAAGCCCCGCAGGGGCGGG
>DASZUX010000340.1:0-5717 GCA_035547455.1 Chitinophagaceae bacterium | reverse complement strand
GAAGTAAGAGCAATAGCCAGCGTAACAAAAGACGTTCTTGATCATACCATTACAGCCTTATACTTTTCAGGCAGAACGAATGCAGTATCGGAGCTGCACCGGAAAACCTTGCTAACAAAATGGAAAGGGTATGAGGGCGCTCAAAATATTATATCCATTACCAATGCGCAAGACTATGTGTACTGGCACAGTGAAAATATGTATGAGGCATTAAAGAAAGATGATGACAAAAGCATAAAAAATATAAAAAGAAAGTGGAAAAAAGAGCTTTTTGAACGGGTTGCAGATGAAGATGGCGAGATATATGATGAAAATATTTGCACAATAGTTTTTGCGAAACGCTTTACAGGTTACAAAAGGCCTGGCCTGCTATTACATAATATGGAAAGGTTTCATGCGCTTGTTACAAATGCCCAACGCCCTGTACAGGTAATATGGGCTGGCAAGCCCTACCCAATGGATTATACTGCCATCGGAGTTTTTGACAAGATTGTAAACGTTTGCAAAATCTACCCCAACTGTGCTACATTAACCGGCTATGAGCTCTCATTGTCCAAAATGCTAAAGCGGGGAGCTGATGTGTGGCTAAATCACCCAAGGCTTACACACGAGGCTTCAGGAACCAGTGGTATGACAGCTGCCATGAATGCGGCCGTTAATGTTTCGTTGCCGGATGGGTGGTATCCCGAATATGTAAAAGACAAGCTTAATGGTTTTGTTATTCCGCCCAGCTCCCCTGACTTACCAGATTATATACAGGATGAACAGGATGCGGAAAACCTTTATACGTTGCTTGAAACAGAAATTATACCGTTATATTATGATTACCCCGGCCGCTGGCTTGAAATACAAAAAAACGGTATGCGCGATATACTGCCGGGATTTGACAGCAAGCGGCTTGCCGGGGAATATTATGAAAAAGCATACAACTATTTATAAAAGTTCAAGCCGGCAGAAAACACTGCCCGGCAAATTGCACAGCATTATTAAAAGCAGTATTAGTAAATGTTGATGCATGTCACCGCGTGGTGTGATGCAGGTCATTCACCATGCGGCTAAAGCATTTTTACTTTGTTTAAAACAACTGTATGAGCAGTTTTATAAAAACCTTTGACGAAATAAGTATAAATGACGTTTCAACAGTAGGAGGCAAAAATGCTTCATTGGGAGAGATGTTTACTCACCTGCTGGGTAAAGGCATTAAAGTGCCCCCGGGTTTTGCAACTACAGCATCTGCATTCTGGTATTTTATTGATTACAACCAGTTGCGCCAGCCTTTGCAGGCACTGATGTCTCAAATAAACACCAGCAATTTTAGTAACCTTGGCCAGGTTGGGGCACAGGCGCGGGAAGCTATTGCAAAGGCAGAAATGCCCGCCGACCTAAAAGAGCAGGTAAAACAGGCTTATCGCAGCCTGGCAGGCAACCTTGAGTTTGAAGTGGCTGTGCGAAGCAGCGCTACTGCTGAAGACCTGCCGCAGGCAAGCTTTGCCGGCCAGCATGAATCTTTCCTGAATATACATGGCGGGGAAGCCCTGGTAGAGGCTGTTCAAAAGTGTTTTGTTTCGTTGTTTACAGACAGGGCCATAAAATACAGGCAGGACAATGGTTTTGCGCATGATAAGGTTGCGCTTTCCGTAGGTGTGCAGCGAATGGTACGTTCGGATTTAGCATGTTCGGGTGTTGGTTTTACGCTGGAACCTGAATCCGGCTTCCGGGATGTTATTCACCTGGCGGGCGTGTGGGGACTGGGCGAGAACATTGTACAGGGAGCAGTTACGCCTGATGAATTTTTAGTGTTTAAACCAACGCTTAAGATGGGGAAAAAGGCCATTATCCAGAAAAAGCTTGGCGATAAAGCAAAAACCATGGTGTACGCCAGCGATGGCGCCGGAACAGTAAAAAACACGGACACACCGGCAGGCAAAAGAGCACAGTTTGTTTTAACAGATGCTGAAATTACACTGCTTGCCAATACAGCTTTGGTTATTGAAGACCACTATCAAAAACCAATGGATATTGAATGGGCAAAGGATGGGCTTACAGGTGATATTTTTATAATACAGGCCAGGCCTGAAACGGTACAATCAAGGCTTAACCCCTATATAGTTAAAGATTATAGTGTTACCGGCAGAAGTAAAGTATTATGCCACGGAGAAGCAGTAGGAAGCAATATTGCTGCCGGCCCTGCAAAGGTTTTACAATCAACAGCAGAGGCTGGCAGGGTGCAGGCCGGTGATATAATTGTAACAGACATAACCAGCCCGGATTGGGACCCTGTTTTGAAAAAGGCAGGCGCTATTATTACAAACAAAGGCGGCCGTACCAGCCATGCCAGTATTGTTGCAAGGGAACTTGGCGTGCCTGCTGTTGTGGGAACCGGTGACGCTACAGAAAATATTAAAGATGGCCAGGTTATTACTGTTTCGGCTGCTGAAGGTAAAACAGGTTTTGTATATGAAGGAAAACTGGAGTGGGCGGAAAGAATACTTGATTGCAGCAATATTGTTATGCCGGAGCGCACCAGTATTATGATGATTGCCGGCGACCCGGATAAAGCCTTTAAGCTTTCTTTTTATCCTAATAATGGCGTAGGACTTATGCGTATTGAATTTATTATTACGCATGCTGTTAAAATACACCCTATGGCATTGGTGAAATTTGATGAAATGAAAGATATGACAGCCAAAGCCATTATTGAAACACTTACCGAAGGCTATACCAACAAGAAGCAATATTTTATTGATAAACTGGCCGAGGGTGTTGCTGCCATTGCGGCAGCGTTTTACCCTAAAGATGTAATTGTGAGGATGAGCGATTTTAAAACCAATGAATATGCAAATCTTACAGGCGGCGCGGAGTTTGAGCCGAAAGAAGAAAATCCCATGCTCGGCTTCAGGGGAGCATCACGTTATTATCACCCGTTATACAAAGAGGGCTTTGAAATGGAATGTGCCGCAATGAAGATTGTGCGGGATGAGATGGGCCTGGATAACGTAAAACTAATGATACCTTTTTGCAGGACTGTTGAAGAAGGCAAAAAAGTGATTAGTGTTATGAAGCAAAATGGCCTCGTACAGGGTGAAAACGGGCTGGAGATATATGTGATGGCGGAAATTCCCAGCAATGTTATACTTGCTGATGCATTTGCAGAAATTTTTGATGGGTTTTCTATTGGGTCTAACGACCTTACCCAATTAACACTTGGTATTGACCGCGATTCAGCACTTGTTGCAGGAGAATTTTCAGAACAGGATGCGGCTGTACTGGATATGATTTCCACAGTTGTAAAAAAAGCCCGGCTTAATCATAAAAAAATTGGCCTTTGCGGCCAGGCCCCAAGCGATTTTCCCGGGTTTGCCCAATTCCTGGTAAGCACAGGCATTAACAGCATTTCATTTAATCCTGATGCACTGGTAAAAGGTATTGAAAATGTTGTAAAAGCGGAAAAGCCTTTACGCGTGGCCGAACTTGTAAGTTAATACAGCCAAAATATTATTATGCGAATTGTAACCGTAACACTAAACCCCTGTATAGATAAAAGCACAACGGTGCCTGCGCTGCTGCCTGAAAAGAAATTACGCTGCACAAAACCTGTATTAGAACCAGGAGGCGGGGGTATAAACGTAGCAAGGGCCATACAAAAACTGGGTGGCAATGCCACTGCCGTTTATTTATCGGGCGGTTATAATGGTAACCTTATAACCAGGCTGCTTGAGGGGGAGCATGTTGCAGGCTTACCGGTATTTATCAAGAATGATACACGTGAAAACAGTATTATTCTTGATACTACAGCAAACGTACAATACCGTTTTTGTATGCCCGGCCCCTACGTGGAAGAGGAAGAATGGACCAGATGCCTGCAAATATTGGATGCGATGACAGGAGTTGACTACCTTGTAGCCAGCGGCAGCCTGCCGCCTGGTGTGCCTGCTGACTTTTTTGCACGCCTTGCCCGGCAAGTAAAAGCAAAAGGTGTTAAGCTGGTTGTTGATACAGGGGGCGCCGGGTTAAAAGAAGCACTTACCGAAGGCATTTATATGATAAAGCCGAATATTTCAGAATTATGCGAATATGCAGAGGTCAGTAGTTTATCGCTTGAGAATGCAGGTGTTGTTTCCCGCGAAATAATTGCTGGTGGGCGATGCGAAATTATATTATTATCAATGGGGGAGGCGGGGGCTTTACTGGTAACAAAAGACCTAACCATGCATATCGTTCCTCCCCAGGTATCAAGAAAAAGCACAGTGGGCGCCGGCGACTCCATGACTGCAGGAGTAATATTGAGCCTTGCAACAGGATATGATATAATAAGTGCGGCACAATATGGTGTGGCATCTGGTACAGCGGCCACTATGCGCCCCGGTACACAGTTGTGTGACAAAACCGATGCCGACGCAATTTATGCCAGGATAAAAGACAAGGCTTAGCCATTGAAACAGCGCTTATTGCAAAAATGATACAGGTATAACAGACGCAACAACAGCACTTTATTTTACGGTGCTTACAGATGCAACCGCGGGGTACACCGGCTGTTAAACAATGATGTATAATTTTTGGTGAAGCATATTAAAAAAGGCAAAAGGTTAAACATGAATATACCGCAAACCATGCAGGCAATGGTATTAAACAAACCAAATAGTCATTTAACTCCTGCTGTATTACCTGTACCCAAGCCCGGGCCGGGGCAAGTGGTACTTAAAATAATAGCCTGCGGTGTTTGCCGGACTGACCTGCATATAGTTGATGGCGAATTACCCAATCCCAGGCTTCCGCTAATACCGGGGCATGAAATTGTGGGCGCTGTAGTGAAAACCGGGGAAAATGTTACTGGTTTAAAAGACGGCGATGTGGTGGGTGTGCCGTGGCTTGGTTATACTTGCGGTACCTGCCGTTATTGTTTAAAAGGGCAGGAAAACTTATGTGATAACGCTGCATTCACCGGCTATACTATTGACGGTGGTTTTGCGGAATATACTGTTGCTAATGAAAAATATTGTTTCCCTTTACACAGCATGTATGCAAACGCTTCGGGCGCTCCGCTACTATGCGCAGGCCTTATAGGTTACCGCAGTTACGGGATGATACGGGGTAACGCAGAAAATATTGGTATTTATGGTTTTGGCGCTGCAGCGCATATACTTACACAGGTAGCAGTAAGCCAGCATAAGAATGTATATGCTTTTACCAGGGAGGGAGATGGGCCAGCCCAGCAGTTTGCACTTCAGCTTGGCGCTGTCTGGGCAGGGGGCTCACTGCAAAAAGCCCCGGTTGAGTTAGATGCTGCTATTATATTTGCGCCCGCAGGCACACTGGTGCCGAAAGCCTTACAGGACACCTGTAAGGGAGGTGAAGTGATATGCGGCGGTATTCACATGAGTGATATTCCTGCTTTCCCGTACAGCATTTTGTGGCAAGAAAGAGTGCTGCGTTCTGTAGCTAATTTAACGCGCAGCGATGGTAAAAATTTCCTGCAAACTGCATCGCAAATCCCTGTTAAAACGCAGGTTAAGATATTTAAATTACAGCAGGCTAATGAGGCCCTGCAGGCGTTGCGTGATGGCAAGGTACATGGTGCGGCGGTATTGGTAATGGATTAATATTGCAGATCCGCCTGTTCAGCCATACAACATAATTGCTGCAGGGTAAGATCATCAGTATCTTTTGTTTCAACCCACCGGCCATTAACATGGTAACAAATTTGTACAAACAGGCCA
>DASZUX010000339.1:0-15816 GCA_035547455.1 Chitinophagaceae bacterium | reverse complement strand
GGAAAGACCCGCCCCGTTTCCCTGGATTCCATACCTGTGTCTATAGATTTAAGAAGATCCAACCCAGAAAGTGAGTGTCCACCGTACCACCTGCTGTTAGGTAGTGATAGCTACATTCTTAAAAATGATAGTGATCAATTCAAAGGTGTGTACGGTATGCCTCTGCTTTTTAGAGGTGACACTGTTGTAATGCAAAAACGGGAACCGTTTATGATTAGCCCGGGCGGGCATTATCAATTTGAGTATTGTAAGAGGTCTGCAGCTATAGTCAAATATATACAAAGCCTTAACATTACACCTAATCCTAAGGGTGGTCCTGGCGTACTTAGAATAGAAGTGAAAGATGAAATACCTGTAAGAGCAATGCTTTCAATAGTTGACCTGGTACAGTCGTATGACGTGGTAAACTTAGACTATAATAACCAGGCATTGCTAAAAGAGATGTCTTTTTTGGAGCAAAGGCTGGCCACGGCAGGTAAGGAATTAGAAGAACAGGAAAAAATGGTGAGCGACTTTAAGGCTGGTAACAAAGTTTACGATATGCCTTCGTCCGCAAACCAGGTTTTAGGAGAACTGCCTCAAATTGATTCAAAGAAAAACGAAAATAAATTTAAAAAAGACCTGCTGAATTTAATAGAAACAAATATAAACACACCTTCACAAAGTGATAAAACAGAAGTGATACCAAACGTTACGAGTATTGGTGACGCTACCCTGACTGAATTAGTTAACAAATATAATCAACTTATAACACAAAAAGCTACTGTGTTGGAAAAGGGAGCAGAGCTTGACCCAAGGTTACCAGTGTTAAATGTGCAGATAGATGGACTTAAAAGCAATATTAAAAAAACAATTGATAATATCCGGGATGTAATAAGCTTAACAGATCAATCTTTAGCCAAACAGGAGCAAGTTGCCACTGCAAAATTTAGCCAAATACCCAATAAGGATAAACAGCTTATTGAAATAAACAGGATATTGGCTATCAAAGAATCATTATATACTTTTTTGTTGCAAAAAAAAGAAGAAAACTCCCTGCAGCTTGCTTCTACACAAATTGCCAAGTCAAGAATAATTGATGACGGCCTGGGAGGAGTTAAACAGATTCCGGCGCCACTAATGATATATGGTGGTGCATTTGGCGCTGCAATCGCTCTGCCTGCTCTTATTATAATCTTGGTAATGCTAACTCACAAAAAAATTGAGACAAGGCAGGATATAGAGTCGTCTTCCAAAATATTTATTGCAGGGGAAATAAGTGATATCAGGAAGAAGAAATACGAAATAATTGTTCGGCCCGAAAACGTTTTGCCTGAAGCAGAGCAGTTTAGAACACTGCGTACAAACATTTCGCATCTTTCAATTCACCATAAGTATAAAACATTGTTAATAACCTCGAGTAAAAGCGGCGAGGGAAAGAGTTTTATAAGCCTTAATTTGGCAACTACTTTCGCGATAGGAAATAAAAAGGTGGTACTTGTTGAGTTTGACCTGCGTAACCCCAGCCTTTCAATTAAACTGGGGCTGGAAAACACACTTGGCGTTGCAGATTTTTTAGATGGAAGAAATAATATTGAAGATGTTATTCACCAGTTAGATTATTCACCTAACTTGTTCTTCATCAGTTGCGGCTACCCATTGCCTCCTAACCCCGGCGAGTTGATTTTTAGTCATAGGATAAATGAACTCTTTGATTATTTGAAAGCCAATTTTGACATGGTGATAATTGATACGCCGCCTGTTGGCCCTGTTTCTGATGCCCTGGTACTTGGGCGATGGGCTGATCTGTCATTTTTTGTAGTTCGGCAAAAGCATACCCTTATCTCTACACTTAAATTAATCAACAAGTTAAGGGAAACAAATAAACTGCCTAATCTTACTTTGATTATGAATGGAATAACAGATACCAGGGAATTTAATTATGGTAATGACTATGGCTACGGTTATGGCTATCAGCCAAAGAAGATGCGCAGGGATTAAAGCTGCATAAATATTGCCCGGAAAAATAAAGCAGTTAAACCGGCAATTATTACTTACGTGCAAAAGCACTTTTAATATTACCGGCTAACTGTCAATAAAAGTCAAGAATGAATTTAAAATACAAACGGAATTTTTGGGGATATTACAATTTTTACTATAAAATAATTGGTAACAGAATGTTTCTGTACCTTTTTTTGAGTGTTGTAATTAGTTTTATGGATGGCGTTGGGTTAGCAATGTTCATACCCTTACTTCAATTTGTAACTGACAAAAGCGGTAGCAATGCACAGTCGCTGGGGCACCTGCATTATCTGGTTGGGTTTATGCAAAGCATTGGTTTGCAGTTAAACGTAAGGTCTGTTTTATTGATTGTAATTTCCCTGTTCTGCCTTAAAGGATGCTTTAAGTTTGTGCAACTGGCCTATTACGCAAGGCTGCGCCAGCTTTTTATCAGGAAAGTACGTTATAACCTGATAGAAGGTCTACAGGGGCTTTCTTACAGTGCTTTTTTAACAATGGATGCCGGGAAAATTCAAAACACGTTAACTACTGATGTTGCCCGCCTGTTTCAAACAATGGCCTATTATTTCAGCGCAGCGCAAACGTTTGTGATGCTTTTGAATTATATTTTGCTGGCCTTTTTGGCAAATTACCAGTTTGCCTTGCTCGTTTGCGTAGGGTCAATAATTTCAAACATTGTTTACAAACGAATATACAGGGCGACTAAAGAGGCATCAATTGAAATTTCTAATAAAGGCAGCGACTTTAACGGATTTCTCATTCAATCTATTCATTATTTTAAATACCTTAAATCAACCAACACTTTCCCGGTATATAGTAATAAGCTAACCGCCGTTGTTTCAAAAACCGAATCTATTAACCGAAAAATTGGTAATCTGAAGGCTCTCGCAGTAAGTAGTAAGGAGCCTGTAATTATCACTATTGTATGTATTGTCATTTTAGTACAAATTCAATGGCTTGGCACTGCGATGAACACTGTTTTGCTGAGTTTGTTACTTTTTTATCGTGCACTAAGCTCACTTGTATCACTGCAAAACGACTGGCAGGGTTTTATAGAAAACAGTGGAGGAATGGATGCTGTTGCCACAATGGCTGATGAAATGGAACATTACCGGGAGATAAATGGCACGATGCAGATTAAGACTATAAGAAGTGGTATCGTACTGCAAAATGTACTGTTTAGTTATGGTAAAACCAAAGTGCTAAAGGGGATTAACATGGTTATTCCCATTAAAAAAACAATTGCACTGGTTGGCGAAAGCGGTGCGGGTAAAACAACTATAGCCAACCTCATTGCAGGATTAATTACAGCACAACACGGCGATGTTCTGGTAGATAACATCCCGGTACGGGATATGAAACTGGAAAGTTTCAGGAGTAAAATTGGATATATATCGCAGGAATCAGTTGTATTTAACGATACAATCTTTAATAATATAACTTTTTGGGCTGAGCGAACCCCTAGTAACATAGCAAGGTTTAATGAAGTTGTTGAAATGGCTTCTCTGAGTAATTTTATTGCCGCTTTGCCCGAGAAAGAAGCAACCAAGATGGGAGACTTTGGTATATTAATATCTGGCGGTCAAAAACAACGTGTTTCTATAGCCCGGGAGCTTTTTAAAGAGGCAGAAATCTTAATATTTGACGAGGCAACTTCAGCACTCGATTCGGAAACAGAAAAAATTATCCAGAATAATATTCAGCGGTTGCACGGCCTGCGTACAGTAATTCTTATCGCACACCGGCTATCAACAATTAAGGAAGCAGATATAATTTATTTGTGTGAGAATGGAAAAATAACAGCTTCTGGATCGTTTGAAGAGATAGTCTTAACATCTTCCAGGTTTAAAAAAATGGTAGAACTGCAGGGTATCTAAATTTCTAAAAAAGTGATATCAATAATTACACCCACATATAACAGGGAGACACTTTTGCTTGCCACAATAAATAGTATTCTTAAACAATCTTTTACGGATTGGGAATTAATTGTTGTAGATGACGGCTCTACGGATGGTACTGAAAATATGATGCAAAAATATTTGGCAGATGACCGTATCCGCTATATTAAAAAGAATAATACGGGGCAAGCACATAGCCTGAATTTTGGAGTGTCATACGCGAGAGGCGCTTTTATAACATTTCTTGATAGTGATGATGAAGCGCACAGTAATTGGCTTGAGGTGGTTAACAGCCGGTTAAAAGAAAACACAGGCATGGCTTGTACAGGCGCCTGGCGGAAATTCCAGGATGGGAAGGTGATTAAAGAAGATTTAATTGAATACGATTTATTCGGGGATAAGTTACGGCTAAAGTTTACCTGCGGATCATTATTTATAAATCGTGAAGTTTTTAATATTATTGGCGGGTATGATAGCTCGATGAAATCGAATATTCAAACTGATCTTGGTTACAGGCTGGTGTCATATTTAGTAAAAACAAACCTTAAAATTGAATCAATAGATGATAACCTTATACAGATCAATATTCATTCAGGGCCGCGCATCAGGACTAATTGGGTTAACAGGAATGAGGGGGCCATCCAATTCCTCAATAAACATTATCAATTCCTGTTAAAAAATAGCAAAAAAGATATTGCTAATCTTTGTTCTACAATAGCATTTTCAAGCTATAAGCTTAAAGACAGGAAAACAGCATTATATTATTTGGCAATGGCAATCAGGTTTAGTCCCTTTAGAATGATAAACTATTTAAGGGTTGTAAAATATTTGTTTGTTTAACCGGCTTAATGCTTTGGTTAGTGTTATTTGCGCTCAAAAATTAATACTCTGTTTAAAGCAGTAAATCCAAATGAATAAACGTGTTTGTGTTATTTTGGTAACCTATAATCGTGTTGATACGCTTCGGCAGGCGCTTGCCAATTTAAAAAAGCAAACGTACAGCCCTGAAAGTATTGTTATCGTTGATAATAATAGTTCGGATAGTACAAAGCTGTTTTTGGGGGATGCAAGTAAGGATAAAAGCACGCTGGCTACATCGCTTTCTGAGAATATAGGATATGCCGGCGGTATATCACATGGAATAGCTTATGCCAAAAAGTATAGTGAATATGATTACTTCTGGATTATGGATGATGATAGTTTACAAGATCCGCAGGCGCTAAGCCAGCTTGTACAAGCCAGCGAAGAGTCTGGCTACGCAATTATTGGCTCAAAAGGCTTTAATATTAAACATGGGGTTAAACATGAAATTGAAGCGACGGGAGAAATACGCGACGTTGATTTTATTTTAATTGATGGAGCCTTGTTAAAAAGTGATATTGTTGCTGCGGTGGGCACTCCTGATCAGAAATATTTTATGATGTGTGAGGACTACGAATATTGTAAAAGGCTTAAACGGAACGGATACAAAATTGGCATTGTTAAAACTCCGCCTGTAAATCGGCTTCACCTGGGCGGCGGTGGCCAGTTTAATAAAAACACTTTATGGCGCGGGTATTATCATTCCCGTAACCATCTGCTTATCTTAAAGCAATATTTTTCTTTCGGCGGCCTTTACGGCTATATTATAACGCAATTAAAATTCATTATTGCAGCAGCAATTTTGGCCCCGGACCGGTTTAAACGGGTTAAGCTGAGAATGTTGGGTATATGGCATGGGCTTAAAGGGGTTGATGGTAAAACGTTAGACCCGGCAACCCTAAAATTTTGACATTGTGACAAGCCGTTATAAATAACTACCCGTAAATGACAACTGCACTCAATAACTATTTACAAGCACCGGACTGCCAAAAAGAGATACGTAAAGAAAAGCCAACTGTTTTGTTTGTGATTGACACACTAGAAATTGGCGGTTCAGAGTTGAGCCTTTTGGAAAATGTTATGCGCTTTGAACAAATAACACCAGTAGTTTGCCATTTATATGAAGGAGATACACTGAAGCCGGAGTTCAATAAAAATAACATTAAAGTATACTCCCTTAACATTGCAGGCCGCTACAGGTTCCCTTCAGCAATTAAACAGTTAAGAGCGGTGATAAAAATAGAAAAGCCATCATTAATGGTAGCTTATCTTACAAGATCCGAAATTACAGCAAGGATCGCTTCTGCTATGAATAAAATACCGGTGATAGGCACATTTGTAAATGACTTGTATTGCAAACAGTACAATATGAACCTTTCATGGAAAGCAAGAAGGGTTGTTAAATTGTTCCAGTTTATTAATAAAATTACCAGCAAAATATGTGTGGGATTTGTAGCCAATTCTGAGGCTATAAAAAGGGCTAACGCTAACCATCTTCAGTTGCCAGCCAATAAAATATTTGTTATTAACAGGGGCAGAAATAGCGCTGTTATTAAATCGCGGCAGTCTTCTTTGCAATCTCCAACGTCCTTGCGGTTTATAAATGTTAGCCGGCTTTTTGCTGTAAAAGGACATCGGAAATTAATTTTGGGGTTCAAAAAGTTTCTAAAAAATTGCCCGGGTGCAACGTTGGATATAGCAGGGGATGGGCCCTTATTTGATGAGCTTCATCAGCTTATTAAAGAACAGAATTTGCAAAACAATATTTTTTTACTGGGATCCCGGAGCGACCTGCCGGCAATATTATGCGAGTATGATTGTTTCATTTTTTCGTCGGTAATGGAAGGGTTTAGCGGCGCTATAGTGGAAGCCATGTTTGCCCGCGTGCCTGTTTTAGCAACGGACATTCCTCAAAACAGGGAGGCAATAAACCATCTTCGGACAGGATATTTATTTAAGCCTGATTCAGAAGATGAAATTGAAGCTGCGCTTAACTGGTTCAAAGAGAATAGGGGTATTGCACAGGCGCTTTCAGTAAACGCCGGTGAATATGCTAAAAATAATTTTGAACAGGCTGCGATTGCAAAAAAGTTTGAGAGTTATTTATTGCAAATGATATCTAAACAATGAAAACGTTTCAACTTATTCAAAGGCAACAGTTAAGGGGCGCTGAAGTTTTTGCATCTCAACTTGCTGCCCACCTGGCAAACTTAGGCCATGAAACGGTTATTGTTTCGTTGTATGCAGGAGAAGCGCAATTACCATTTAATGGAAGAAAAAAAAGTATCGGGGCAGTTGCACGCAAAAGATTTTTTGATTTTTCTGCATGGCGAAGATTAGCTAAAATGATACGGCAGGAAGATCCAGACATCATCCAGGCAAATGCGGGAGATACATTAAAATATGCTGTGTTTTCGAAGATATTTTTTGGCTGGAGGCAACCAATAGTATTTAGAAATGCAAGTACTATAAGCTTATATATTACCAATTACCGGTTAAAAATATGGAATAAACTTTTCTTTTTATTTGCCAAAAAAATAATTTCTGTCAGTAATGCATCCGCAGCTGATTTTAAAAACGTTTTCCCAGGTTTTCAACACAAGGTGTTGCCAATTCCGATTGGTATAGAGAATGAAGTAATGAATGCCTGGCATACAGAGAAGGCCAGGGTAAAATACAGGGATAATTATACTAATAGCAACCCGGTTTTTATTCATGTAGGCGGATTTACGTATGAAAAAAACCATGAAGAGTTAATATCAATTTTTGAAGGTATAGTAAAATCAATCCCATCTGCGAATTTATATCTCGTTGGCGATGGCCCTTTAAGAAAGAATATTGAAAATATCATATTTAAAAAAGGCTTGTCCAATAAGGTTAAAATGTTTGGCTTTCAAAAAAATGTATTGCCGCTAATAAGTGAAGCAGATGTGCTGCTGCTGCCGAGTATTATTGAAGGATTGCCCGCGGTAATTTTGGAAGCCTTTTTTTGCCGTACCCCTGTTGTAGCATACAATGTGGGTGGTATAAGCGAAATTGTTATAAGCGATGAGACTGGTTACCTTATTGAAAAGGGGAGGACCAATGAGTTTATAAACGCTGCCCTGCAAGCTTTGCAGGATGTTGATAAAAATAAATATTTGGAGGAAAATGCATATACGCTGGCAACTACTCAATATTCGAATAAAAAAATTGCTGAACGATTTTTAGGCGCGTATGAAACTTTAATTGGGTAGCCTTTATAGAATCGTCATAAAATTAAAAATGCAACCTCGCAAACGATAAGCTGCAATTGATTAATGTACTTCATATAATTAAGTCTTTAGGCCGTGGTGGGGCAGAGAAGTTACTGGTAGAAACCTTGGAGCAGCATAATAAAAAAGCCTATAACTTTCACTATGCTTATTTTTTGCCATGGAAAGATGCATTGGTTAAAGAACTTGAGGCGGCTGGTGGAAAGGTTACCTGCTTTTCGGCAAAAAACAATATCGCATTGTTTACTAAGGTTTTCAGGTTGGCTGCATACGTCAGGGAGAATGATATAAAACTAATTCACTGCCACCTGCCATGGTCTGGAATTATCGGCAGGCTTGTTGGAAAGTTAACTAAAATTCCTGTTGTTTATACGGAGCATAACATTTGGGAAAGATACCAGCGGGTAACTTATCTTTTTAATAAATACACTTTTGGTGCACAGCAAAAAGTAATTGCTGTTTCGAACGAGGTGGCACTATCAATACAGAAAAATTGGAAACACGACAGGCCGGCAGTTGAAGTGGTAAACAATGGGGTTGATACACAAAAATTTTGTAACCTGCTGGAACAGGGGAGAGATATCCGGAAAGAATTGCTTATACCTGCTAATGCCGTTGTGATTGGTGCTACCTGCGTTTTTAGAAAACAAAAGCGGCTTTTGGCCTGGCTTGAAGTTGCAAGCGAGTTGCACAAAAAATTTCCGGGTACTTATTTTATTTTAATAGGGGACGGGGTTTTACACGATGAAGTGCATAAAAAAGCAGGCGAGCTTGGGATGCAGCGTTATTTGCATTTTGCAGGTTTGCAAACGGAGGTAAGACCTTACCTTAAGGCAATTAACGTATTTATGATGTCGTCTGAATTTGAGGGATTACCCATTGCCCTTTTGGAAGCGATGAGTATGGGGTGCATGCCTGCATGCACTGCCGCAGGCGGCATACCACAAGTTATTATACATAATAAAAATGGATTACTCGTTCCGGTTGGAGAGCCATATAAATTGGCAGAAGTGTTGTGCAAGTATCTTGAGAACCCATCATCTATTACCTGCGTGGGTACGGAGGCCAGGAGGACTATAGTAAGTAGTTTCAGTATTAAAAAGATGGTGGCTGATATTGAACAGATTTATAAAAACTTAACGCAGTAGCAATATGGCCGGGGGACTAACGCTGGTACTTTTATTGTATTTTATCACACGTCTTTTATT
This sequence comes from Chitinophagaceae bacterium, assembly GCA_035547455.1. Classification (GTDB taxonomy): domain Bacteria; phylum Bacteroidota; class Bacteroidia; order Chitinophagales; family Chitinophagaceae; genus JABDFW01. Next base: position 6,594 of record DASZUX010000339.1, on the reverse strand, counting down.
ACAAAGATTTATAAAAGGACGCCCATTGCTTAAAGTTGGCATACTGCTTAACTTATATTGGTATCATATCTTTTTTACCGGCGTTTATTATTTGATGACTATAAGCTCACCATCAGATTCTACGTCTTATTATAATCGCCCGCAACTAGAGTATTTCAGTTGGCTGGAAGCCTACGATTCAGGAACACATTTTATTGATTTCGTCGGGTATCCTTTTATAAATTGGCTTCATTTTACTTATGAAATGATGATGGTGCTGTTTTCATGGATGGGATACTGGGGGTTTGTCTATTTTTATATCTTTTTTAAAGAAAATATTCAATACAAGCATTTCCTAAAAGGCTACGATCTTATAAATGTTTTTATTTTCTTACCCAATATGCATTATTGGACGTCATCATTAGGCAAAGGGTCAATTATTTTTTGGGGATTAGGTATGGCAACGTACGGGCTTAGTCAAATTAAAAGCCGAAAGTTTGCTTTACTGCTTGGGCTGGCGATTGTTTACCATGTCAGGCCGCATGTTTTTTTATTTATGTGCATAGGCATAATTGTAGGTATGGTTACAGGGCGTGAAAAAGTGCCTCTTTATCAAAAAATGATAGTATTTGGAGGCTGTGCTATAGCGACTTTTTTTTTATATAACAGCATTATTGGTTTTGCTGGCCTTGATAGCGATAACCTGGTTGATAGTTTCGATCAATTTTCATCAACCAGGGCATCTGAGCTAGCCGGGGCCAATTCGGGTATTGATATATCAAACTACCCATTAGCACTCAAGCTCTTTTCATTTTGGTTCCGGCCTTTGTTTATAGATTCTCCAAGTGTGCAGGGCCTCGTTGTATCTTTTGAAAATTTGTTATACCTGTTTTTGTTTTCTAAACTTTTCAATAAAGGATTTTTAAAATTTGTCGCTAAGGGCACATCGCTTATTAAAACATGTGCAGTTGTTTTTTTGGCTACATCACTCGCGCTGGGTGAAACCTTGTCTAATATGGGTATTATTATCCGGCAAAAAAGTATGGTAATGTATTTTCTTTTATTTATTTGTATTTCATTCATGGACTATAAAAAGAGCGCCTTTTTGGATAAAAGAAATGCAGCTGCAGAAGAAAAAAAGATTAAAGAAATGGCTGTTTTTTGAAGCATTAATGCAAGGGATTTTTACTATATCATTAGATTTTGAGTTGCATTGGGGCGCATTTGACAAAAGAAGCAGGGATAATATGTTAGAGTGTTACCGTAACACCCTTGCTACTATTCCCTTAATGCTTACTCTTTTTGAAAAATGCAATGTGCACGTTACTTGGGCTGTAGTTGGCGCTCTTTATCTTAGAAATGGGGAAGAGTGGGAATCAATGAAACCTTTAGCTCTGCCTTCATATAGTAACAGGGCTTATTCTGCATACGATTGGGTAGAAAAAAATGGATTGCCGGAGAAGTATAAAGAAGCGCATTTTGCTTTAGATGTGATAAAAAGTATAAGCAATTATGCCGGGCAGGAAGTTGGGACACACACCTATGGGCATTATTACTGCCTGGAAGAATTTACAGGGAAGGATGCGTTTAACGACGATTTGGTTGCGGTAAAAAGAGTAGCCGCAAAAAATAATACTGCCCCTGTTTCATTGGTATTTCCCAGAAATCAGTTTGATGAAAAAAGTCTTGAAACGTGCGCGGCGAATGGTATAAAGGTAGTTCGCTCTAATCCGTCTAACTGGTTTTGGAAACCAATACGGGATAAATCATCAACAATTACAAGAAAGTTTTTTAGAACCGCGGACGCATATTTACCTGTAAGCGATCAAAGAACGTCCTATCCTATACAGGCAATTAAGTTGCAGCAAAACAAGCCAATTCAATTGCCGGCAAGTCGCTTTTTAAGGCCCTGGCAGCCTGGGCGGCCACTTATGAACAAATTAAAGCTCAGGCGCGTGTTAAATGAACTTAGTGTGGCTGCAGCACGAAACGAATGTTATCATCTTTGGTGGCATCCCGAAAATTTCGGGGCAAATCCGTACGAAAACATGCAAGACCTTACTTTGATATTGAATGAATACACAAAATGTAAAACAAAGAAAGGTATGCAAAGCTGGAACATGAGTGAATATGTACAGCATTTAGCTTAATCACTTAAAAACCTACTTATGCAGGTTAGAGGCGCTTTACTTTCTGATAAGCCCGCTATTATTGATCTTTTAAAGGAATCACTGGGTGAGTCTACAATCCCTAAATCTGAAAAACTCTGGAATTGGAAGCATGAGCAATCACCATTTGGCAAATCATTTGTGCTTGTCGCTGAAGAAGATCAAAAAATTGTTGGAGTAAGAGCTTTTATGCGATGGGATTGGCAATTTGGAGACAGGGTTTTTAAGGCCGTCCGCGCTGTTGATACTGCAACACATCCTGAGTACCAGGGAAAAGGAATATTTAAAAAACTTACCCTGCAGCAAATAGAACTATGCAAACTTGAAGGTATAGATTTCGTTTTTAACACACCAAACGAGCAAAGCCGCCCGGGCTATTTAAAAATGGGATGGATACAACTGGGTAAAATACCATTAAAATTTAAAATTGTGCAGCCGTTCTTTTTTTCTTATGCCTGGTATTTTTCCCGGACTAAACAGGAGGGGCATAACGAGGACCCATCGCCCTCACAAAAATGGGGTAATGATGTATTTGATATCCTGAACAAGATTGTTGTGCAAAACAGTGGCATATCAACAATTTTGTCACCTGAATATATTTTTTGGCGTTACGCCGCCAACCCTCTTTTCAGGTATAATTATTTTACGGATAATACATCCTTCTTTGTAGTAACCCGAATCAAAAATCACTCCTTTTCAAGGGAACTGCGGATTGTAGAATTCTGCCTCCTTAACGCTGAGGTTGATCACGCTCGTGTAAGCGAGGAAATTAATAAATGCATTATTAAGTTTTGCAAACTTAATAATATCAATTTTATCTCTATGGCGGGCCAAAAATACCTTGCATTCAAAAACCTCTTTTCCTGGATGGGTATACTGCCGGTAAAATCTTTGGGGCCACTTATGACGATACGCAATGTTGGCATGAATGATGATTTTGCTAAAGTTGCTGATATGCATAACTGGAACTGTTCGCTTGGTGATATAGAACTTTTTTAACAGCGGCGGTTATGAGAAATGTACTTTATACTAATATGGACGGCGCTTTGCTAAAGGGTACTGATGTTGAAATTAAAAGAAGCATTAAGCCGGCTATTAAATTAATACGCATAACAACAGTGCCGGCTTCGCTGTTAATCTTATTAAGAAACCAACTAAAGTTTATGTCCCGGTTTTATAATGTTTTGGCTGTTTCCTCACCGGGAAGAGAGTTGGAAGATGTTCAGTTTAGCGAGGGTGTGCCAACTGTTGCTGTTAAAATGAGCCGGGCGATTACACCTTTACAGGACATAAGAGCTATTTATTTACTTTACCGGCTGTTTAAAAAGGAAAAGCCGGCAATCGTTCATACACACACACCCAAAGCAGGATTTGTGGGAATGATTGCTGCAAGGTTAGCGGGCGTGCCCATCCGGTTGCATACAGTGGCAGGTTTGCCCTTGATAGAGAAAAAAGGGCTGAAACGAAAAATGCTTGAGTGGGTTGAAGTAGTAACCTATGCAGGGGCAACAAAGGTCTATCCAAACTCACATAAATTGGCGTCCTTTATATCAGAAAAAAAGTATTGCAAACCAGCTAAGTTGAAAATATTGGGAAACGGCAGCAGCAATGGTATAGACACAGATTTTTTTAAGTTAAATGCTGGCATTGCGGCTGAAGCAACAAAAATAAAAGAGCAACTATCTATAGGCGAAAACGATTTTGTATTTGTTTTTGTGGGCAGGCTTGTAAGGGATAAAGGAGTTGAAGAATTAGTTGAAGCATTTAATATAATACGTGCAAAAGATTTACAGGTAAAACTTTTGCTGGTGGGGTGTTTTGAACCGGAATTAGATCCTTTAAATAAAAAGACTGCAAGGCAAATTGAAACGGATACCAATATAATTCATGTCGGGTTTAAAAAAGACATAAGGCCATACCTGGCAATAAGTCATGCCTTAACTTTTCCATCTTATCGTGAAGGCTTCCCCAATGTTCCTCTTCAGGCAGGATGTTTTGATTTGCCATCAATTGTAAGTGATGTTAACGGGTGTAATGAAATAATCAGTCATGGAAAAAATGGGTTGTTGGTACCCGCTAAAAACTCACATGCCCTGGCGGAAGCAATGAAAAATTTATATACAGATAAATCGTTATACAATATGCTGAAAAATAACTCCAGGCAAACTATAGTGAACAGGTATGACCAAAAGCATTTCTGGAATTTATTGCTAAGAGAATATCAAAATCAAGTAAACGAATATGCCGCTTTATAATAAATTGACAAAACCTTTTTTTGACATAGCTATTGGTTCAGTGGCCTTTATCTGCCTTTTACCTGTATTCATCTTAACAGCAATAATCCTCTCAATTGCAAACGCCGGTACCCCTTTTTTTTTACAGCGGAGGCCAGGTAAGTATGAAAAGGTTTTTTGGTTAATTAAGTTTAAAACAATGAAAGACCTGAGGGATGAAAAGGGACAACTTCTTGAAGACGGCAAAAGAATTACAAAAGTTGGTGGTTTCGTCAGAAAATACTCGCTGGATGAAATACCGCAGCTTATAAACGTGATTAAAGGAGATATGAGCCTTGTAGGCCCCAGGCCTTTGCTTATTGAATACCTGCCACTATACACTGATGAGCAGAAAAGAAGGCATAATATAAAACCCGGTATAACAGGTTGGGCGCAGGTTAATGGGAGAAACATGCTGACATGGGATGAAAAATTTGCATTAGATACATGGTATGTGGATAACCAATCTTTTTTACTGGATATGAAAATTATTTGGTTAACAATAAGCAGGGTGCTTAAACCAAGAGGCATTAACCAGGCGGGCCATGCCACAATGCCACTATTTACAGGGTCGAAAAAATGAACATTTTAATTACTTCAGCAGGGCAGCGGGTATCATTAGTTCGGATTTTTAAAAAAGAGCTGATGAAGATGTACCCTACAGGCAATGTATTTACCACAGACATGTGCCCGCATTTAAGCCCGGCATGCCGGGTATCAGACAAGTCATTCCAGGTAAAAAAAGTTACCGATCGTGGCTATATAGAAGAGCTTTTAAATATTTGCCTGAGGTATAAAATTAAAATGGTCATCCCAACCATTGATACTGAACTGCTGGAGTTGGCATATAATAAAGATAAATTTGCCTGCCTGGGTATTCATGTAGTTATATCCTCTCCGGGCTTTGTTGAAAAATGCCGGGATAAAAGAAAAACGAACATCTTTTTTCAGCAACATGATATAGATATACCGCGGCCCATTGACAAAAATAACCCCAGCTTTCCCATGTTTATCAAGCCGTATGATGGAAGCCTGAGCGCTGATACATTTATCATTTATAAGCAGGAAGATATTAAAAAGAAATATGTAGAAGACGAAAGGTACCTTTTTATGGAATACATAAACAAGCAGGAATATGATGAATATACTGTTGATATGTATTATGACCGGGATAGTATTCTTAAATGTCTTATACCAAGGAAACGGCTGGTAATAAGAGCGGGAGAAATAACCAAAGGGATAACATGCAAAAATTCACTGGTACCCTTTCTCAAAACACACCTGGAACATATTGAGGGTGTAACCGGCTGTATTACAGCGCAGTTTTTTTTGCATAAAACCGAAGAGCATATAATGGCAATTGAAATAAACCCTCGTTTTGGTGGCGGCTACCCTTTAAGTTACCATGCCGGCGGCAACTACCCCTCCTGGTTATTTATGGAATATTTTAATAATGAACATATTCAATACTACGATAAATGGCAAGGTAACATGCTTATGTTGCGGTACGATGATGAAGTAATAGTATATGAACCTAACAGTTAACGATGCTGCTTTTTTTGTCTTCGACCTGGATGACACGCTCTATGACGAGATTGATTTTTTAAAGTCGGCTTATAATAATATCAGCAGAGTATTAATGCCTTACACCGGCATTAATATTTATGAGGAAATGCTGGCAAGGTATCACAATAACGAAAATGTTTTTTACTGGGTAGTTAATAACTATAAAAAAGCGGCAAATTTTTTAAGTATTCATTGGCTGTTAGCGCAATATAGAGAGCATGAGCCGGATATAACATTAAGAACGGATGCTGATAAATTTTTAACCATGGCCAAAAGCTATCACATTCCGGCAGGGCTTATAACAGATGGAAGAGGTAGTACACAAAGAAACAAGCTAAAGGCGCTTAAAATTGACTCATATTTTAAGGACATTATTATTTCAGAAGAGTTTGGTTCAGCAAAACCTGATAAGCGCAACTATCTTTTTTTTAATTTAAAATACCCAGGCAAAACATTTTACTTTTTTGGTGATAACACTGAAAAAGATTTTGAAACTCCCAACAATCTTGGCTGGATTACTTACTGCATAAAAGACAGGGGGCATAACATTCACAAACAGGTAATAAAAACAGGCGGTTACGCGCCGCATTATTTTGCAGGGTCATTTA
>DASZUX010000338.1:0-12528 GCA_035547455.1 Chitinophagaceae bacterium | reverse complement strand
TTTTGCAGAATCAAGCAGCGTAAAATTATTAAAGTGTATCCCGCGGCTGTCAACGCTTACATCCTGGCGGTCAAGCGTAAAACGCTCACCTGATATTGCAGGCACAATATACGCATTAATAAAATTGATGCTGCCTGTAACCGAAGGTTTAGAAGTCGTTCCGCCAATGGATACATGACCTTTCAATTCGCCGCCTGCATCATCTAATTGCCCTGCCGCAAATGGTTTAACCGCCGCTAAATCCAGCCGGTTAATATCCAGCTTCATATCCATCCTGCTTTCGCCGGAAAAATAAGTGCCGGCCAAAGCTATATCATTGTTTTTGCCTTTGACTGTAACATTTGCTGCAAAAGCATTCGCCTGTTCGTTATTTACTTTTATGGCTATGGTGCCAATTGTATCTTTTTGATACACTACGCTGTCAATAACAAGGTTCGAAGTAAATACAGGGTTGGTAGTAATGTTTTTTACAACTGCATCGCCATTTATTATACCGCCTAACATAAGATTGTCCGTATTAGCCATTTTAGTAAGTGTGCTGATACGGAAGTTGCTGAATTTAACCTGTAAAGGAGCATCGGGTGATTTAGTTTGACTGTTTACTGACAATGACTGGTTGGTATTGCTGATGTTAAAATTGTTTACCAGCAAGCCGGAAGAATCGTATGCAATAAAATTGTCAGGGGCAACAGCCCAGTTATCATAATTAAGCATTAGCCCTGATTGGTTAAGCGAGAATTTTATACCGCCTGTTATATGCTGCAGCAAACCTGCAATATTGTATTGTGGTTTGTCGCCGGCGTCATGAACATCAAGCGCGATGTTTACTTTATTATTGGAGACATAACCGGAAACAATAGTATGATTAATGACAGCCGAACCTGCTTGTATGCCTTGTGCAGAAGCTGAAAAACTGAGCTTGCCAGGGACTGTTGCTGCACTGATATTTAAGCTGTTTGTCCGCACATTATTAAAAGCTATTTTTTTTGCTTTCAGGGATGCCGATAAATTACGCTGGAGGCTGTTAAATGTAGTATGCAGCGTAATTGAATCGGTGCCTTTCATGCCTGAAACAGCCTGCAGCAGAAAAGGCGTGGGTGTTAAGCGTGCATCTAATTGCCAGTCTTCTGCTTCAACGGTTGTATCACGATAGCCGGGAATGTTATAGTATTGATTGATTGTTTGCCGGAGTGCCTGTGAAATGCCGGTAAAGGTGTAAACACCGGCAAGTCTTGCTGTAAGAAAATCACTTTTTATGTCAAGGCTGCGATGCTGGCCATTAGCATCAGCAGTAATAAGCATTGAGTCTGGCACCAGCACTTTATTAGGCGTGGTAATTGTAAACCCGGCCAGTGAGATTTTACCTGTCAGCGAATCAGGGTTTACGGAAGGCAGGCTGGCATTAATAGTGCCATGCAGACCTATCGTATCTGCAAGATGCAGAGCCTGCAGGTTGGCAGTATCTATCCGTAGGATAAGCGATACATCTGAAGGGTACTTCGTTGTAATGCCGGCGCCGGCGGTTAGGTTAAACCTGAGGTTTGAATCAAGCATATTGCCTGTTACATTAACCCTGCCGCCGGTTGCTTTACCATGCAGGGTTAGGTTTTTATAGGTGTAGCCCTTTAATTGAAAAGATTGCACCTTTGCTTGCACATCTGCCACTGCCTTTTTCAAATCAAAATCATGCCCTTTGGCAGTTGCTGTAAGCGTTACGGCGCCTATAGTGCTATCCTGCTTTGTTAAGTAGCCTACATTCAAATTATTAAGTATTACTTCTGCGTTATAAGCCTCATGGTGCAGGCCTCCTTTTACAAAAGCATTGCCGCTTGACGAGGTTAGCTGCAGGCGTGAATCCGCGTCTTTTGTACTACCCCTGAAATAGCCTCTTGCCGAAAGCTGTGCCGGTATGCGCAGGGAGGCGGGCATGGCAGACGGAAGTACGAGTGCGTTAATATCTGCTGAAGTGGTTTTTAATGTATTTATTTTTATATCGTAAAGTGCATTGGCTGCATCAGGCAAACCTCTTATATGACCTGAGAGGTCAACAAAGGTTGCGCCTATACCACTTACAGTAAGCACCGGGATGGAAAGGCTTTTTACATAGCCGGTTACCGTAGTATTAATATGCAATAAAGCATTATGGATGCCTTTAAGGTTTTCGGATAGCTGCGGAGCAAAAGTCAATATATCTTTTGGGTCAACAGTGGAGTTGCTCAGGTTGGCATCAATATACATGTTGCCAATATGTTGAGATATATCGTTTAGCGATTTATATTTTACTGCCAATTTATCTTTCAACAACGTTCTTCCTGCTTGCACCAAAAGATTTCTAAGGATGGCTGTTGTATCTGTATAATAAAAATCTGTTGAAAGCTTTTGCAGGGCAAAACCACACCGTTCATTGAATGATGCATTTTTAATATTACCACTGTATGATGAAGGTGTAAAATTCATTGCGCCTGCATCCAGGTTTAGCGCCGTTATATGCAGGTGGTTATAATCTATCCCTCTTTTTTGTACAGGTTGTGTGTTATTGTTAAATACTATTTCTTCATTATCCAGCAATAACTTGCTGGTTGCAATATGCCAGTTTACACTCTGGGTAGTATCATTTTCCTTAGGTGGGGGGGGTACAGCAGGTTTGTTTATTGTAACTGCTGCCCGGGAATTTTTTAAAGCGGCATCCTTAAGATTAATAAAAAGGTTTTGTGTATTGATGTTTTCAGGATGTGTAGTAAAATTCCCAATTTGTATATTGGCCTGCGTGGCAGCAACCTCATCGTTATAAGAGAACTTAGTGTTTTGTATTGTTAGCTCATCTAAACTAATATCGGGTGCGGGGGGTTGCGTTGTAGCCGCAGGCGCTGCTTTTTTTAAGGCAGTGCCGGTTTTTTGTGATACATAAGGCTTATATTGCCTTACTCTTGCCTCTATTCCGGACATTGAAATGCCTGAGATACTATATTTTGATTTGCCCGGGTCAAGTTTTTTTATTTTCGTATCAAAGCTTCCAAGGTAAAAATATACATCGTTGCCTGAGTTATCGTCTTTAAAGGTTGCCAGTATATCTTTAAGCACAACCCTGTTTACTGTAAAACTCATGCCGCTGCCTGAAGTGTCTGCCGGACTTTTGGAGGTATCAGTGCCGGCAAAAGCTTTAACGATGTAACCAAAATTAAAGGCTGTGTCGGGTTTAACCCGGTAAATATGTGTTTTAACACCATCCAGTTCAGCATAATTTATTTCCACTTTTTTACTTAACAGTTTAAGAAGGGCTATATCCACCCGTATTTCTTTTCCATATAGCAGTGTGTCTTTATGCTGGTCTTCAAAATATACCCCCTTTAGTACCACCTCTTTTGGAAAAGCAATGGAAAGCTTGTTAATGGAAACTTTGGTTTTTAGTTTTTTTTGCAGGTAAGCAACCGCCCTGTTTTTGGCAAAATTCTGTATAGCCGGTATTTGTATAAGTATAAGCAGCAGTATCAGCAAACCAATAATACTGCCGGTTATCCACGCAAATACTTTAAGAATTTTTCGTACTACAGGGTTCAACCAGTTATGCTTGATGTGTTACTAATTAGGAATTTACTACGTAAAACACATTTTGTGCCAAATAGTTATAAAAAAGAGAAATTTAAGGCAATTGCATATATATGATAATTCCTCTTTATGCTCCTTGAAGTATATGCATTCGCCTAAGCATGTTGTGGTAAAAATTGATTCAAGCCCTCCTGGTTGCAACCTTACTCCAAAAAGCAATGTCAGAGCAAAGCTGTTTTTAGGGAAGCGTGATTTATCAAATTTGCAGGCCTTCAACTTCTTTAGTGTGCGTATTTACGTAAATTACATAATCTCTTTATTTTTGAAGAAAAATATTGCAGGCAGATACAAAAGCATTAGGTAACGCTTATAATCGGGCCGCAGCAATTCAGACAGGTATTAAAACGGGTTCTTTAAACTGGTTGAACGCATCAAAATTTTTTCAGCAGGCGTAAAAACCTCAGCAATAACGAAAGGAAATTCCTGTTTCTATGCTCTTAGCATATCATTTTTAATCTTTAGCTTCCATGAATGTAGCATCCTTCATAGACCATACGCTTCTTAAGCCAACTGCCTTAATTGATGATATAAAAAAACTTTGCGATGAATCAAAGCAATATGGCTTTGCGGCAGTGTGCGTTCCGCCGCCGTTTGTTAAGCTGGCAAAGCAGCAGTTGCATGACACCCGGGTTAAAGTAGCTACAGTGGTGGGCTTTCCGTTTGGGTATTCAGCGATAGAGGCGAAGATTGCAGAAATAATACTGGCGATAATGGACGGCGCAGATGAACTGGATGTTGTTATTAACCTTATAGCACTGAAAAATACAGACTGGCAGTACCTTGCCAACGAGATAAACCATATTATGCCTGTAGCAAAAAACAAAGGCAAAGCTGTAAAGATGATTATTGAAAGTGGTGTGCTTACCGCCGATGAAATAATAAAATGCTGCGATTTATATGGTGCAGCCGGAGTGGATTTTGTAAAAACTTCCACAGGGTATGCTGAAAAGGGAGCCACAGTGGAAGCAGTAAAGCTAATGCGTACGCATTTGCCGGAACATGTGCAGATAAAAGCCTCCGGTGGTATACGCACGTACGAATTTGCCCAACAACTGATTGATGCGGGGGCGACAAGGCTTGGGTGCAGTGCAGGTGTAGCCATTGTTACAGGTATGGCTGCTGTTACGGGGCCCTATTAACAACCTGCTTAGGTTTTATTATTTAACTTGCAAGAAATTGGCAGTATGGTAAAATTGATTGTAATGATGGCTGTGACACTGTGCAGTATACATTGTTTTGCTGCGGGTACAACTGCTGACACAATAGTAGTACATAAGGATACCAGGCTCGATACTCTTAGCGTAAAGCAAGCCGAAATTAACAGCAGTGCATTGCGCCTTACACCCGATGGGCACTATAAAGGCTTCAGGCTGCTTATTGTTACTACCCGTAGCCGTGATGAAGCTACCAGGGCAAGAGAGGTGGTACTTCAAAACTTTCCTGATGAAAAGGCTTACCTTTCCTATCTTTCTCCCTACTTCCGGGTAAAAGCAGGCAATTTTACAAGCAGGGAGGATGCGGAGAATTTTAAAAATGAATTAGCCAAAGTATATAACGGCGGCATATATGTTGTGCAGGATATTATAGAATATGTTCCCGCCGCACCCGCCGACGTAACCCAGTAAGACTACAATAATGTTACAGGAAAAAATAAAGGAGCTTTCTGCCAGATATGCAGAAGATTTTGTTGCCATACGAAGGCATTTGCATGAACACCCTGAATTAAGCTACAAAGAATTTGAAACTTCAAAATTTGTACAGGCAAAACTCTCTGAATTTGGCGTTGCTTTTACAGTAATGGCTGAAACCGGGGTAGTGGGCATAATTGAAGGGCAAAATCCCGGCAGCAGGATAATAGCCCTGCGTGCAGATATGGATGCATTGCCCATTCAAGAAGAAAACGAGGTGGCCTATAGATCGCAGAACAGTGGTATAATGCATGCCTGCGGGCATGATGTACACACCACCTGCCTGTTAGGGGCCGCCAAAATACTTAATGAACTGCGGTATGAATGGGAAGGCACTGTAAAACTTATTTTTCAGCCGGGCGAGGAAAGAAACCCCGGGGGTGCAAGCCTGATGATTAAGCAGGGTGTATTACAAAATCCAACGCCGCAGGCTATCGCAGCACTGCATGTTAACCCGGGGCTTGAAACAGGCAGGCTTAGTTTTAGAAAAGGCCGCGTAATGGCCAGCGCCGATGAGATATATATCACTATCAGGGGCAGGGGCGGCCATGCAGCCGCGCCGCATCTTACAGCCGATACCATTCTTATTGCATCGCAGCTTATTGTAAGCCTGCAGCAAATTATTTCACGCAATAACAACCCAACTTCCCCCTCTGTATTGTCTATCTGTTCGTTCCAGGGCGGTTTTACCACAAATGTAATACCCAGCGAGGTTAAACTGATGGGTACCTTTAGGGCTATGGATGAAGCTTGGCGGTTTAAGGCACATGAACTTATACGCAGGCAGACGGAAGGGCTTGTACAGGCGATGGGTGCAGAAGTTGATTTACATATTGATGTAGGCTATCCTACCGTTGATAATAACCCCGAACTTACCGGTACAGCCTGGCAACTGGCAAAAGAATATATGGGTGATGAGTATGTTTCAGAAACAGAACTGCGTATGGGAGCTGAAGATTTTGGGTATTATACCCAGCATATACCCGGCTGTTTTTTCAGGCTGGGAGTAAGAAATGAAGAAAAAGGTATTGTTCATAATGTACATACCCCTAAATTTAATATTGATGAGCGTGCCATTGAAACAGGTATAGGCATTATGGCATGGTTTGGCGCTGTGCTTGCCAGCTAATAAAACCGCTCCGTAGCCCTTTTAATTTTGAAAACTAAAATACATATACCAAGCGTTTACCGCAGCCTGATTGTGCTGCTTATACTGTTTTCGTGCTGTAACTGCTTTGCGCAGCAGCGGGAAATTGACAGTACACTTTTTGCACTTAACAACTATAAAAAGGACGATACGGGTAAGGTAAACATCCTGTTATACCTTAGTTCGCTTTATCAAACACTTAATCTTGAAAAAGCGGCCGGCTATGCCGGCCAGGCAAAAGACCTGGCCGAAAAGACAGGTAACAAGTATTTTATTGCCATGACTATTGACAGGGTTGCAGGCGTTGATACCTGGACAGATAAAACTACGGAAGCCCTGCTGGGTTACCTTAAAGAAGCTGACATAGCTAAAAGTATTAATTCAAACCAGTTGCTGCAGAATGCTTATGATGGTATTGCATACGTATATGAGTTGGAGGAAGATTGGGATAAATCGCTGCAATACGCTTTTACTTCAATGGAAATTGCACGTAAAAGTACAGACCCTGCCGATGTAGGGTTCCCTACGCACCAGCTTGGTTCTGCATATTTTGGTAAGGGCGACTATATAAAGGCCGAACAATATCTTAAAAGAGCGCAGGCCATTTTTACCTCATCAGGCGACACTGACCGCATAGCTCTTTGCCATGTTGACCTTGCAAAAGTTTATATTAACTTAAAGTTTTATAACATTGCCAGGCCACATTTAGATACTGCACTACGGTTATTTAAAATTTGGGATGAGCCCTACCAGGTAGCAGAAACATACCACCAACTTGGCATGTTAACTTTTAAGCAAAATCTTTATGATGAGGCGGAGCAGTATTTTACCAGTGAACTGGCAATTTATGATCAATACCCCGGGGCGCCGGCCGATCATGCGCATGCGGCAATAGGCATTGGCAGGGTAAAGATTGCAAGAGGGGATTATAATCGAGCTATTGAGATACTAACTACAGAACTGGAGGCATTGCAGGATGCAGGCGATATGGAAAGACAGCTGGAATGTCTTGAATATCTTGCAGTAGCAGACTCAGCCAAGAATGATTTTAAAAGCGCTTTTTTAGTAATGCAACAGTTCAGGCAACTGAATAAGGTAGTAATAAATGCTAAGAAGGACAGGGCTACAGAGCGCATGCGTATTGAACTTGGTATTGAAAGGCAAAACAGCGAGAATAAAATTTTGCAAACCAGGTATGATGAGCAGCAAAGCAGGCTTATTATAATATTTGTGGCGGTAATATTGCTATTGGCAGTGCTTGTTTTTTTGGTGCTAATGTACCGGCAAAAAAGCGCAGCCTTTAAGGCTGTAGAAAAATTACAGGAAGAAACAGCGCGCAAAAACCGGGAAATGGCCAGTACAAATAATGTTAAAGATAAGCTGATATCAATGATTGCTCACGATGTACGGTCTCCGCTGGCGTCTATACAAAATACATTAACGCTTACCCGGGAAGGTATTTTGAATACAGGCGAGTTTGTGCAAATGTCGCAGATGCTTGAGATGGATATACAGCATTTAATGGGTATGCTTGACAATACCCTCTTATGGGCGCGCGAGCAGATGATTGATATTAATGTGAAAAAAACCTTTTTCAATTTAAACAGCCTTATTAGTGGTGTTATGGAACTTTACCAGCAAACAATTTCCAGCAAAGGTGTAATCATCCATAATAATATCAACGCAAAAACCGAAGTATATTCAGATTTTGATATTATCTCAACTGTTATGCGCAATGTACTGTCAAACGCAGTAAAATTTACCCCGCAGGGCAAAAGCATTTACCTGCAGCAATCAAATACAAAAAACAAGGTGCTTTTAACCATTAGTGATGAAGGTGTAGGCATATCAGACGATATTCTTAAAAAAATCAACAACAGGGAGTTTGTCTCAACCCGGGGTACTGATAACGAAAAGGGTACCGGTCTTGGCCTGCTTTTTAGCCGGGATCTACTGCTGAAGCTTGGAGAAGATTTCCAGATAAGCTCGGTGCCGGGTAAGGGTTCTGCCATTACTATTTCCCTGGGTACACATGAATAGCATGAATTACTTTATTTTTGCCCTTCTATAATAAGGAAACAAACATTCGTTTAAATCCCCTGTTAACGATTTTTCAGGGTATTTAGCGGGTTAATGGTTTGAGGTGCACAATAACAATAGCCATATTTTTTACATTTAACGGTAAGTATGTCATCAAATGAACTAAGAAGAGAACAGGCCCTGGAGTATCATGCTAAAGGCAGGCCTGGCAAAATAGAAGTAATACCTACCAAGGAGGCAAAAACACAACGCGACCTTTCGCTGGCTTATAGCCCTGGCGTTGCCGAGCCCTGCAAAGAAATTGCCATTAACAAGGACGAAGTTTATAAATACACGGCCAAGGGTAACCTGGTAGGTGTTATAAGTAATGGTACTGCAGTACTGGGCCTGGGTGATATAGGCCCGGAAGCGGGCAAGCCGGTAATGGAAGGAAAGGGTGTGCTGTTTAAAATTTTTGCTGATATTGACGTGTTTGATATTGAGATAAATGAGAAGGATCCTGAAAAGTTTGTTGCCATAGTAAAAGCGCTTGAACCTACGTTCGGTGGCATAAACCTGGAAGATATTAAGTCGCCAGAATGCTTTTATATTGAAAGAAAGCTCCGCGAAGTATTGAATATACCTGTTATGCATGACGACCAGCATGGTACTGCTATAATAAGTGGTGCCGCATTGCTTAACGCGCTGGAGTTGCAGAAAAAGAAAATAGAAAAGGTGAAATTTGTTATTAATGGGGCAGGGGCGGCGGCAATGGCTTGTGCACAGATTTATATTTCGCTGGGTGCCAAATACGAAAACTTCACCTTGTTTGATAAAGATGGTGTTTTACATGAAGGCCGCACCGACCTGGATGACATTAAAAAATTGTTTGCTGTAAAAAAAGCCGATATAACGCTTGAAAAAGCAATGAAGGATGCCGATGTTTTTGTAGGATTAAGTATAGGCAATGTTGTTACTCAGGACATGGTGAAAAGTATGGCCAAAAACCCTGTGGTATTTGCCATGGCCAACCCTGAGCCTGAAATTAGTTACGAGGCAGCTACCTCGGCACGAAAAGACATTATTATGGCCACCGGGCGCAGTGATTATCCCAACCAGGTAAACAATGTACTGGGCTTTCCTTATATATTCCGCGGTGCACTTGATGTAAGGGCAAAGCAAATAAACGAGGCTATGAAACTGGCTGCGGTTAAAGCTCTTGCAGAGCTTGCACGCAGTGCAGTGCCTGATATAGTAAACCTTGCCTATAACAGGCGGCAGATAGTTTTTGGACCTGAATATATTATTCCCAAACCGCTTGACCCCAGGTTGCTTTCTACTGTTGCGCCGGCAGTTGCCAAAGCGGCTATTGAAAGTGGCGTAGCCCAAAAGCCCATCGACAACTGGGATGCTTATGTAGTGGAACTAAATAACCGCCTGGGGCTTGATAACCAGCTTATACGCGTACTGGGCAGTAAGGCCAAGCGCGACCCCCGGCGTATTGTGTTTGCAGAAGCCGATAATCATAAAATACTTAAGGCTGCCAGTATTATTTATGATGAAGGCATAGCTTACCCGATCTTGCTGGGCGAAGAGGTAAAAATACGCGCTATTGCTGCAGAAAATCACCTTGATATTGCAGACTTGCCGATTATAGATACCCGCAGTGATGAAATGGAAGAAAAAAGAAACCAGTATGCGGCACGTTTTTTCGAGAAACGCCAGCGTAAGGGATATAATTATTACGAGAGTAAGAAAATAATGCGCGACCGTAACTATTTTGGCTGTATGATGGTGGAAATGGGTGACGCAGATGCTATGATATCAGGTCTTACACGTAACTATGCCGAAGCCATAAGGCCGGCTTTGCAGGTAATAGGTACGGAAGACGGCGTAAAAAAAATTGCAGGTATGTACCTGCTGCTTACCAAAAAAGGCCCGTTGTTTTTAGCGGATACTACTGTTAATTTTAACCCGACCGCCGAAGAGTTGGCGGATATTAGCCTGCTGGTAGCAAAGGAAGTACGTAATTTTAACCTTGTGCCGCGCATAGCCATGCTTAGTTACAGCAACTTTGGCAGCAACGATTCACCGGAGGCAAGACTGGTAGCAGAAGCTACAAGACTGCTGAAGCAGAAAAATCCCACGCTTATTGTGGACGGTGAAATGCAGGCATGGGTGCCTTTTAACAAGGAAATATTAAAAGATAATTACCCTTTCAGCACCCTGGTTGACCAGGATGTAAATACACTTATATTTCCTAATCTTGCAGCGGGAAATGTTGCATACAACTTGCTGAAGGAAGTAGGAGGTGCAGATGCCATAGGCCCGATATTGCTGGGGTTAAAAAAACCGGTACATGTACTACAGCTTGGTAGTTCTGTGCGCAGTATTATTAATATGGCTAATATTGCTGTTGTGGACGCACAGTTAAAATGCAGGGGAGACAATAGCGGTGCGGTTGAGGCATCGCAATGGTGGAAGAGGCTGAAAAAGAAAAGACGTTAACCTGCACAAACATTTGTTGCGGCGGGTATTGTAAACTGGGAAGTTATACCACGCGTACTGAAAGTAAAAAATAAAAACATTGATAGGAAGATTTTTAAACCACCTGGGCCGCTACCTGCTGATGCTTAAACGCATGTTTACCAGGCCGGAGAATATGAAGATGTACTGGAAGGAGTTTATGAAACAGTGCAATGACATAGGGATAGGCTCTCTGCCCATTGTAATAATCATATCTGTATTTTTAGGCGCAGTTACTACGGTGCAAACCGCTTACCAGCTAATAAGCCCTATAATACCCAAATCCTCCATAGCCATTATTGTAAGGGATAGTGTAATTCTTGAACTTGGCCCTACGGTATTAAGCATAGTACTTGCCGGTGTTGTAGGAAGTAAAATAGCCAGCGAGTTAGGTAATATGCGTATTACGGAACAGATAGATGCACTGGAAATTATGGGTATTAATACACGCAGCTATCTTGTGCTTACAAAAATACTGGGTGCGCTGGTAGTAATACCTTTGCTGGTTATACTGTCAATAGTACTGGCAATATGGGGCGGCAGGTTTGCAGGCAATCTATCAGGTGCTGTATCAAGCACTACTTTTGATATAGGGCTGCACCAGAACTTTAACTCGTACAATGTTTTTTTCTCTTTAAGTAAAGCATATACGTTTGCATTTATTGTAAGCAGCATACCCGCTTATTTTGGCTATTATGTAAAGGGTGGAGCGCTTGAAATAGGTCGTGCCAGCACAACAGCAGTTATTGTAAGCTGCATACTTATATTATTTGCAGATTATTTACTGGCAGCGTTGCTGTTGTAGTTAGTAAATTAATCGTAAAAATCATACAAACAATAGCGGCTTAATGTGAGCGTAAGCCTGGAATACAGGCTGCAACATTATAATTTTAGTTATTTTACCAGCATTCGCGCCTATGGCCGCTGAAAGAATATATACGCAATAACAATAGCAGCAATAATGCCCACAATATCTGCCATTATGCTCGTCCATACGGCATAACGGATTTTCTTTATTCCCACGCTGCCAAAGTACAAGGCAAAAATGTAAAAGGTAGCGTCTGCCGAACCCATAAAAGTACAGGCAAGCTTGCCAACAAAGCCATCCGGGCCACCGTACAAGGGGCTTTTCATAGCTTCAATCATCAAGGCACGGGAGCCCCCGCCGCTAAAAGGTTTCATAATTGCGGTAGGCAGGGCGGGCACAAAATCAGTATTCAAACCAAGCGCGGCAATTATATAGCCAATGCCATCGGTTAAATAAGTTAAGGCACCACAGTCCCTAAAAACGCGTATAGCTACAAGCATACCCACCAGGTAAGGTATTATTTTAAGCACTATATCAAAACCGGTCTTAGCTCCTTCGATAAATGTATCGAAAATGGACACTTTCTTCCAAATTCCACCTATAATTATGGCTATTATAATTACCAGCAGGCATAGGTTACCGGCTACTGTACTAAAGATGTTTTTTTCCTGTACTGTGGGCAGGTGGTCCACATATAAAATCAACGTTGTAATAACAACTATTATTCCCAATAT